>QIHU01000156.1 GCA_003231035.1 Acidobacteriota bacterium | reverse complement strand
CGATTGCCGTTGCCGCACTTGGGCGACTGGACGCAGGAGGGACAACCGATCTCGCACTCACAACTCGTCAAGAGTCGCAAGACTCGGCCGAGGAGCTGGGGCAATTCCTCATAGACCCGGGCCGCGATGCCGATCCCTCCCGGGTGGCCGTCGTAGACGAAGACGGCCCCCGCCTCCACCTGAGGGTGCAAGGGAAAGGAGATACCGCCGATGTCGTTACGATCGCACAGCGCGAGGAGCGGAAAAAGGGAGATCGTCGCATGCTCGGCGGCGTGGAGCGAGCCCATGAAGTGTTCCTCCTCCTGGCGAATCGCCTCCTCGACAACCCGCGGCGCGGTAAACCACAGGCCGACTGTTTCAAAATGCGATGGCGGCAGTTCGATCTCGTGGCGCCCCAAGACATCGAGGCTACCGATCCGCTTGCGCTCATACCCCACCACCCGTTCGGTCACCTTCAGGCGACCCAGCCGGTAGTGCAGCGAGCCTTCCTTGCGTTCGTCCAGAAGCTCTAGAATCTCCGTCTCTTTCTCGGTCATCGGGGTGGTGAAATAGTCGAGACGAACCGGTTCGGCGTGTACCTTGTGGCCCGCGAGATCGAGATCGCGGATCAAGTACTGGCGGCCGGCATGAAGGTAAACAGCACCGGGGTGGCACTCGTGCAGCACCCGACCCGCGTCGACCGTGCCCACCGTGCGGCCGTGCACCGCGTGCTGAATCGAGTAGGTCTCGCCCGTACCGCGCAGATTGACTTGGCGCTGCGGCCGGCGAGCGGCGGCCATCAACTCGCCACCGTCCGCCGCTTCGAGCAGCTGCCGATCGCGGAGTAGATCGCCGATCAGGGGCGCGTACTTCTCCAGGTAGTCGTGGTCGGCGTCGCGGCGCAGCGGGATCTCGGCGGCGGCGCACAGCAAGTGGCCCCGGCTGACCAGTTCGTTGTCGGGATCGACCACCAGCTGCTCGCAGGGGCGCTCCAAGAACTGCTCCGGGTGGGCGAGGAAGTACTGATCGAGGGCATCGGGCATGGCCACCAGGGCGGTCAGCGACTCGCGGCCGGAGCGACCCACCCGGCCGGAGCGCTGCCAGGTCGCCATCATGCTGCCGGGAAAGCCGACCAAGACGCAGGCGTCGAGACCGCCGACATCGATCCCCATTTCGAGGGCGGAGGTGGAGATGACCCCGTCGAGCTCGCCTTCGAACATGCGGCGCTCGATCTCGCGCCGCTCCTCCGGCAAGAAGCCGGAGCGGTAGCAGGCCACCCGCTCGGCCAGCCGGGGCTCCTGGCGCCGCAGCCACGAGTAGAGCAGCTCGGTAATCCGCCGCGCCTTGGCGAAGACGATGGTCTTGAGGCCGGCTCGCAGCAGATGGGCAAAGAGACGCAGGGTCGCCGTGTAGGGAGAGGCGATCGGCTGCAGGAGCAACAGATGACGCCCCTCGCGCGGCGCTCCCGAATCTTGAATCCAGTGGAAATCGCGGCGGGTCAAGGTGGCGGCGAACTCACCGGCATTGGCGGCGGTCGCCGACGAGGCGATCAGCTGAGGTCGGCTGCCCTCACGCTCGCAAGCGCGCAGAAAGCGGCGCAGCAGATGGTGAAAGTGAGTGCCGAAAATACCCCGATAGGTGTGCAACTCGTCCAACACCACCCAGCGCAGATCACGCAGAAAGGGAGCCCATGCGGCGAGCGACCCCATGAGCCCCAAATGGAGCATGTCCGGGTTGGTGATCAACACCCTGGGCGGATTCTTGCGAATGCGCTGGCGGTCACCGCGCGGCGTATCACCGTCGTAGATCGCGCAGAATGGCCCCTCTTGCGTCAACCCGCAAGCGTGCGCCAGCCGTTCCAACTTGGCCCGCTGATCCTGCCCCAACGCTTTGAGCGGGAACATGAAGAGCGCCTTACCCGTCTTGCCGGCCAGCGCCGCCTCCAAGACCGGCAGCTGAAAAACCAGCGACTTGCCGGAAGCGGTCGGGGTGGTGATCAACACATCCCGCCCACCCCGCGAAGCGGCCAACCCTTCAGCCTGGTGGCTCCACAATCGCCCCGCCCCAGAGGCCGCCAGCACCTCGGGCAATGGCGCCGCCAAGGGCGGATCCAACTCACCCCAGGCCACCTCGGTAGCCGGCAGAAAGGCTGTATGCGCCACCTCGGCGGTTAAGCTCGAATCCCCGCGCAGCTGATCGATCAACTCGCTGAAAGAGACCGGCACCAGAGCCGGCTTCGAAGAGGTGGCCATCCGTTGATTGTACCGGCCCCTCACACCGGGCACCCTCGTTCGCCCTCCACCGGCCCCGAGCTCCGTGGACGCCGGAGCCGAGGCGAACCTGGCAAGAGCAGTTAACCAAGCCACCTCGACCCCGGCAAAGATCGTTCGAGGAATCGAAGGACCGCCCTCGTCCGCCAGGCTTCCTCCGTGATCGCATCGACGCGGATTGCAGGCCCCGTACCACCCCCGTGCGCAACACTTCTCAGCCGCATAACTCATTGCATCCACGGGACTTGCCTTCACCCATCCAGCCTGGACTCGGCCCTTGCACCGCGGAGCACCGGCGTATCTTTCCCAACAACGGAACCGACCTCGTCCCACGATCGCCCACCCCACCAAGCAGCGCCCCGAGTCCACTGCCCAGAAGGGATACCCTCACCCCTCAATCGTAAATATGCACAGGGGGCGAAAAATAGCTCTTGACACCGTAAAACTCCCTGCGCATACTTATGCATCAAGGAGGAAATCGAAGATGACCGGACCCATGACCGAGCCCCGAATCGACCCCGCTCCGCGCCCCATCACCGAAGCTACGGCGCCCCTAGAACGACAACTCTCGTCCCGCGATCACATCGAGATCGAAGACCGCTATGGGGCACACAACTATCTGCCGCTAGACGTCGTCGTGCACCGCGCTGAGGGCATTTGGGTGTGGGATGTGGAAGGGCGCAAGTACATGGACTTCCTGGCCGCCTACTCGGCGGTCAATCAGGGGCATAACCATCCGCGCATCGTCCAAGCGATGGTCGAGCAACTGGGCCGGGTGGCACTCACCTCCCGCGCCTTCCGCAACGACCAGGCTAGCCTGTTCGGCCAAGAGCTCTGCGAGCTCACCGGCTTCGCTCGTGCCTTGCCGATGAACTCGGGCGCCGAGGCGATCGAGACCGCCATCAAGGCGATCCGCAAGTGGGCCTACACGGTCAAGGGCGTGGCCACCGATCGAGCGGAGATCCTGGTCTTCAACCAGAACTTCCACGGCCGCACCACCACCATCGTCGGCTTCTCCTCCGACCAGCAATACAAAGACGGCTTCGGCCCCTTCGCACCCGGCTTCACCCTCCTCCCCTTCGGCGACGCTGAAGCGGTCGAGCGGGCGATGAACCCCAACGTCGCGGCGATCCTGGTCGAGCCGATCCAGGGCGAAGGCGGCATCATCGTGCCGCCTGAAGGCTTCCTGCGCCGTCTGCGCGAGCTCTGCGATGAGCACAACGCGCTGCTTGTCTTGGACGAGATCCAATCCGGCCTCGGCCGCACCGGCAAGCTCTTCGCCTTCGAGCACGAGGCCATCCGCCCCGACGCGGTCGCCATCGGCAAAGCCCTCTCGGGCGGTCTCTACCCGATCTCCGCCTTCCTCGCCGACGACGAGGTGATGAATGTCTTCACCCCTGGCGACCACGGTTCCACCTACGGCGGCAACCCCCTGGCTGGCGCCGTGGGCCGCGCGGCGCTGAGAGTGATCGTCGAAGAAGAGCTGGTCGAGCGCTCCGCCACCCTCGGCGCCTACGCCCTTAAACGGCTCCAGGCGCTCGACTCCCCGCATATCGTCGAAGTGCGCGGCAAGGGTCTATGGATTGGGATCGAACTCAACACCCACGCCCGCCCCTTCTGCGAAGCCCTCCAGGCGCAGGGGCTCCTGTGCAAGGAGACCCACGACAACGTCATCCGCATCGCACCGCCGCTGGTGATCAGCCGTGAGGATCTGGACTGGGCACTGGAGAAGATCGAGACGGTTCTGCGGTAGAGCGGCCGGCGGCGTACCGCGCGCGGATCATCACGTTCAAGATGCGGAAAACCAACGGTGGAGAAAGCATGAGTTCGAGGACGCACTACCGGGCCTGCAACCTGTGCGAGGCGATCTGTGGTCTGGTGATCCGGGTGGACGGTGGCTAGATCGTCGACCTGCGCGGCGACCCGGACGACCCGTTCAGCCGGGGCCACATCTGCCCCAAGGCGGTGGCCCTCCAGGACATCCACCAGGACCCCGACCGGCTGCGCCATCCGCTGCGCCGGACGGCGGATGGAGGGTGGGAACGGCTGGGATGGAACGAGGCCCTCGATGCGGTGGCCGAGCGGCTCGCGGCAATTCAGCGCGACCACGGCCGGGATGCCCTCGGCGTCTATCTGGGCAACCCCAACGTCCACAACTACGGCTCGCTCCTCTTTGGGCCTCCCCTGCTCCGGCTGCTCAAGACCAAGAACCGCTTCTCCGCCACCTCGGCCGATCAGTTACCGCACCATCTCGCCGCCCGGCAGATGTTCGGCCACATGCTCCTGCCGCCGGTCCCGGACATCCTTCCTCCGACCAGCGCCCTCGAACGCGACCACTACGACCT
>QIHU01000257.1 GCA_003231035.1 Acidobacteriota bacterium | reverse complement strand
GCCGCCCTGCGCCATCGCCCGCTCATGGACGGTCCGGTGGGTCGTCTTGTGAAAGAGGAAGGGGTCGCTCGAATCGACCGGACTCGCCGCCAGCCGCACGCGAAGCGGGCGATGACTTTCTTCGTCGATGGCGCTCGCCTGACAACGACTCTCCCCGTTGCGACTCACCAGCAGTCGCACCTTGTGCCAGCGAGGAGGCAAGCCTTGAGAACCCCGCCACAACTCTTGGCGTAGCGCCGCAAGGTCGAGGTCAAAATCAAAGTAGCAAGCGGAGTCGGCCAACCGCCGCAGATGCTCTTCGAGCAAGAAGTACCCCTCATCGGGAGTCCAGCGCAGACTCTCCAAGAGATCGAAAGAGGGGCTGAGATGGGTCAAAACTCGCGTCTTGGTGACGCACTCTTGGTACTCGCTCTCGGCCCGCGAGTCCCAAACGATGCCGCCGCCGACGCCATACTCGACCGACTCCGCCCCACGGTCGACCAGCGCGGTGCGGATGGCGACGCTGAACTGGGCGCGCACCGATCCGCCGCCCACGGCGCTCGGCTCGCCAGGAGCGATCCAGCCCAGAGCGCCGGTGTAAGCGCGGCGCGGCTCCCCCTCCAGGCGGGCGATGATCTCCATCGTGCTGACCTTGGGCGCCCCGGTGATCGAGGCGCAGGGAAAGAGAGCTGCCATCACCTCGGAAAGCGGCGCCTCGGTGTGGGCCTCGACGGTCGAGGTCATCTGCCAGAGGGTGGAATAACGCTCGATTGAGAACAGCTTGGAGGTGTCGACGCTACCCGGCGTGGCGATGCGACCCAGGTCGTTGCGAATCATGTCGACGATCATCACGTTCTCGGCTCGATCCTTCTCCGATTCGAGCAACCAACGCGCCTGCCGCTCGTCTTCGCTCAGAGTCCGCCCCCGGGCCGCCGTACCCTTCATCGGTCGGGTCAGCAAACGTCGATCCTCGAGGCGAAAGAAGAGTTCGGGGGAGGCGGAGCATAGGGCGAAGCGACCCAGATCCAGAAAGGCTCCGTAACCTCGCCTCTGCGCCGCCACCATCCGCCGAAACAAGGCATGGGGCGATTGAGTGAACGAGGAACGCAGGCGTAGGGAGTAGTTGACTTGATAAGTGTTGCCCCGTTCGATCTGCTGTTTGATCTGGTCGATGATTCGCCGGTAGAGCTCGGCGGTGACCGAAGGGCGCCAGGGGCCCAACGAGAGGCCCCGGCTCCCTTCTGAAGGCTCCTCTGGCAGCTCGGGAAACGACTCCATCTCGCCAAAAAGGCCAAACCAGAGCAAGGGAAAGTCACCGTCGGAACACACCGTAAGGGCGGGGTCGAAGGCGGGGGCCGCTTCGTAGGCGATCATCCCGGCAGCGAACAGCCCCTCCTCACGCACCGCCCTTTCCACCCGTTCGAGAGCGGGTACCACTTCCGCGAGTCGATGCACCTCGATCACCCGCCGTGGATCGGCGAAGCGCAGCCATCGCCCGCCGTCAGGATCCTGAAAGAGCGCCCTCAGTTGGAGGCGCTCCGCCCTGGGAAGGAGGCGAGAATACCGAGGGTAAAGTCGACATCGGCCTCGGTGTGGTCGGCCGAAATTTGGAAGCGAATTTCCTCGTCGCCCTGGGGCACGACGGGGAAGTTGAGCCCGGTGGCCAGCACGCCATGGTTCTTCAAATGGCTTACCAAGGCGGTGGTCTTGGCGGTATCCCTGACCATTAGCGGCACCACCGGATGGGCGCCGGGAATGGTCTCGTAGCCGAGGGCTAGGAGACCCTCTTCGAAGCGGCGGGTCATCGCCCGCAGATGGCTGAGCAACGCTAGGCCGCGCGGACTATCGAGAATTTCCACCGCCTGGTGGGCGGCGGCGGCCTCGCCCTGGGTGATCGGGTTCGAATAGATGTAGAAGGGCGAGGACTCGCGCAAGAACTCGACCACCTGGCGACTCCCCACCACGTAACCGCCGTTGACCCCGAGCGCCTTGCCCAAGGTCGCCACCAGGAGATCGACCCCCTCGGCCCCGGTGAACTCCTCAGTCCCCCGACCGCTATCGCCGAAGGCCCCAACGCCGTGGGAGTCGTCCACCACCACCACCACCCCCTCGTCGAAGGCGTCGTCGAAGCGCCGCGCCAGCTCCACCACCTTGGGCAAGGGCGCATGGTCGCCGCGCATGCTGAAGATGCCGTCGGTGACGATCAAGGCCCGCCGACACTCCCCGGCCGCGGCGCGCAACTGCTCCTCCAGATGGTCCATATCCAGGTGGCGGTAGATTCCCTTCTTCTTCGGCCGCGACAGACGCATGGCGTTGATGATGCAGTTGTGGTTGAGCGCGTCGCTCACCACCGCCGTTTCCTTGTCGATGAGCGGCACCAAGGTCCCCACGATGGTGGCGTAGGCCGAGCTGAAGATCATTCCCGCCTCGCGGCTATGGAAGGCGGCGAGGCGGTTTTCGAGGTCGATATGGTGGCGATAGCTCCCGCTGATGAAGCGCACCGCCCCCGGCCCGACCCCGAACTCGCGGCTGGCCGCCTCCTCCGCCGCGATCA
>QIHU01000032.1 GCA_003231035.1 Acidobacteriota bacterium | reverse complement strand
TGGCGGGCCAGGTAGGGTCGCATTCCAAGAGAATCCGTTCCTGGCGATCGGAGTTGGGGTCCCAGTCCTCCGCCGCGGTCGCTTCTAGGGTGGCCACGGTGGCGGCGAGGTGGTCGACGAGAATGCACTCGACGGCGCCGGAAAGAGCGATCAGCTCTGAGGGTTGGTTGGCTTCGAGGATGGTGTCTAGATCCGCGCCGCGCGGGATGGGGAGGCGTTGTTCCAGCCGACGCAGGCCGCCGATGGCCAGGCGCAGAGTGCCGGCCAGTTGCAGCATGCGGCGGCGCAGTTCCGTGGTGGCGGCCTCGGGGGCCATGGAGGCGGTGGTGGGCTCCCACTCTTCCAGTTGCGGTGGGGCGGGGTCTTCGAGGTTGGCGAAGAGGACCGCTAGGGAATGGAGTTGGGGGACGAGTTCGGCGATGCGGGCTAGCCGATAGGCGGCGGGGCGGTGCTCTTCGATAAGGGCGAAGATCTGGCCGGGGGTCGCCCGCTGGTGGAGGCTGTGGGCCAGGGAGGCCAACTCGGTGGCGAGCAGGGAGGTCAGCAGGCGGGAGTGAAGCTCTGGAGAAGGAGGAGCGTTGGGGGTGGAGGGGGCGGCACTCGCCGCCGAGGCTCGGCTGCCGAGCACCGTGCCGGCTTGGCATAGGGCCTCGAACTCCGCCTCGGCGTCGAGAAATTGTAGGAGGAAGGCTGCCGAGAAGGCAGGGGTGGTTGTAGACTTGGGATGGCTGCGCACTGGCCGTTAACTCCTGTTGCGTGGCTTCCCGGTGGGGTGTTAGCGCACCCTGCCGGACCTGGTTTGTGGGATTCAGTCTTCGGAAGGAGTCTCTACCGCTTCCGGGTTGAGCAAGGACAAGACCGTTTCAGCGCGCTGGCGCTGGCTCGCCGGCATGGTTCTCCAACGGTGCCAGAAGGCATCTTCCAAAACGGCATAGGCCGGCGCCTTCTGGATCTGCGCGAGCACTTGCAGCCGCTCTTTGGCCTCGGGCGTCATCTGAGCATTGAACGCCACGAGGTCTGTGCGGGCATTTTTAGGTCTTCCAGGACCTTTCCTTTTCGGCTTGTCCATGTGTGTGAAATTGTACAGGCATGGCTGTGCCCGTGTCAAGGGTTGACTCCCTCTGCTGTCTTGCGCCGCGAACGAAGACTTCTGGCGCCGCCCGCCCCAGGGGCGTGGGCGGCGGGGCTAGGAGCCGGCTCGGTAGACCAGGGCGGGGTCGCGGCTGGCCTGCACCAGGTAGGTGGCGAGATTGCGGACCAGATCGAGGGAGAGTTGCTCCAGCTCGGCCGCGTCGCGGAAGAGGTGGAGGGCGGTGGCCGCTTCGCGGTGGATCTCTTGCCCCTCGAAGATGACCACCATTTCGCTGGCGAGGGCTTTGACGTCGGCGGTTCGGTGCTGTTCCAGGTAGAGGGCGGCCAGATCGAGAGAAACGAGGGCGGCATCGCAGGCGACCCCCTGGTGTTCGAAACCGTGGCGGGCTAGAAGGAAGAGGGTTTCGGCTTCCAGCTGTTCGCCGAGGCCGTGGGCGATCTTGCCCTCGATCCACTGGCCGCGCAGTGGACTCAAGGGGTCGCCATGGCGCAAGGCCAGCGGGCGAGTCTCGGCAAGTAGGTCTCGCGCTTCGCCATGGTGGCCTGACTCGCAGAGCGCACAGGCTAGGTTGTGCCGAGCGTAGAGATAAAGACTCGGCTCTTGCTCAAAGGTGTGAGCCGCCAGAACCCGCGAGGCGAGGTTGGCTGCTTCCACTGGATTACCGCGCTCGAAGTAGAGCGCTCCCAGTTTGAGCCGCACGATGCTGGTGTCGCGAGGGGTACCGACCATTTCGTAGGCGAGAGCCGCGCGCTCTAGGAGGCGGCGCGCATCGTCAAACCGGCGCTGGTCTCGGCGCAGGGTGCCTTCCAACCTGTCCAACTCGGCGGCGGTGAGCGGATCGATGGCCAGATGGTGGCGCAGCAGGAAACGGGCGTCGTCGAACTGCGCGCTGGCTTCGGGCAGCCGGCCCAGGGTGCGCAGGGCGTTGGCCACATGAGCCGAGGCGCGGGCGTAGAGCTCGGTGACCAGCGCGGTGCGGGCGGAGTGCGCGAGGACCACTTTGGCCAGTTGGGCCAGCTCCAGTGCCTCTTGGGGCTTACCCGGCATCCGGCCGAGGCTGGTTTCGAGCAGGAGGGTGGCTAGCGCCGGCCCTTGATGGTCCAGGGGGGCCTCGGTGATCGCTACCCTTCGCTGGGCGACGGGCAGCGTCAACAGCTCGGTCAGGGTGGAGGCCGCTTGGCCGCGTTCTTCCTCGACCGTGCCCATCATCGTCTCGACTTCCGCGCTCACCCGAGCGAAGACGGCGTCGTAGTTGCCCCACTCCTCTCCGGCCACACGGCGCACCTCTTCGTACCAATCATCCCGCGCCGCCTGCTCCAGAAGCTCCTTGCTGTAGGCGCGAGCTTCGGCGCGGCAGATCGGGCAGAGGTCGAAGATGTGGGCCAGCGCCCGGTGAAAGAGGTTGCGCGCTGACCGTGGGTCCGCGCTTTCGGCGGCCAG
>QIHU01000067.1 GCA_003231035.1 Acidobacteriota bacterium | reverse complement strand
CATTCGTGGTGAGGGCCTTCCTAGGGAGTAGTACGCGCGAACAAGGGAGAAAGGACGGACTTGTTTCCATTCTACTGCGAGAGGGCGGCTTAGGGTTTCCGCGCAGCTCCCGGGCGCCCGCGTGGATGGGTGGGTGCACTCCTTGTCGGCCCGCTCCGGGCGGGCGCGCAACTCGTCGGTCCCCTCCTCAAACAATCACGCCCGCTTGTCCTGCGCGAGCCGATCCGTGCACTCCATTGGCTGGTGCCCGCTGGCTTAGGGAGCTGCGCGGGAACCCCAAGCCTGGTGGTGTGTGGTGGGGAAGCCTCGCGCCTCGCTGCGCTCGACTCTCGGCACGATCCTGCTACAAGAACCACAACCTCGCCGCTTCTCGTCTTTGGGGAACGTTGCCGAGCGGAGCGCGTGAGCCTCCGGGCGAACCCGGCCGCTAGGCCGGACTCCTGTGGGGTGAGCCGCAAGAACCACGTTTCTTGCGGTGAGGGGATCTCGGAGAGAGATCCCCAAAAACAAAAGGGTGGGCGTGTGGGCGGGCCCTTTCATGGGCCGACGTAGCGCAGTCTTACGAGGGATCCTTCTAGGCTCTGCCCAGCACTGAGGTCGACGTCGCCCGCGAGGTGCCAGAGGTTGTCGTCTTGGGGGTCTAGGAGGACTTGGGTGATCTTCCATTGGCGGGGGGCGGTTTGTTCGATGTGGGTGTGGTGGGCTTGGCGGGCGAGGGGGGTGAAGATGAGCTTGCCGTGTTCTTCTAGGAAGGGGGCTAGGGCCTCTTCGATCCGTTCGGCGGTCCAGGCGGTTTGGGGGTCTTCGGGATCGACGCGTAGGCCGCGGGCCGCCTCTTCGTAGCGCCCTTGGGCTAGGGCGCGGACGGTTTGGTGCATTTCGTTGCGCACCCGGGCGGCGAAGGCTTTGGGGTCGTGGAGGAGTTCGTAGGCTAGGAGCTGTTCGCGGGTGGCCTGGGCCTCTTCGCGGCTGGCAGTGCGCAGTTCGGGGTGGAGGAGGTTTTGCCACTCTTCGATCAGGCTGGTGTCGGTTCTTTCGAGGATGGTTCTGAGGTAGCTCTCGACATCGTAGATCTGCTCGTTCTTGCGCCGCTCGGGGACGGTTTGGATCAGCGTCTTGTAGAGCTGCGAGAGGTAGCGCAGGAAGACTCCTTCGCTGCGCTGGAGGCCGTAGTGGCGCACGTACTCGGTGAAGCTCAGGTAGTTCTCGTACATTTCGCGCCCAATCGACTTGGGGCGAATACCGTGGTGACCGACCCAGGGGTGGACCTCGCGGAAGGCGTTGAAGGTCTCGTAGAGGAACTCGGCGTTGGGCTTCGGGTGGGTGACCTCGTCGAGCTTCTCCATCCGCTCTTCGTAGGGCATCCCTTCCGCCTTGAGCCTTGCGATCAGGTCACCCTTCGCTTTGTCGACCTGCTTGCGCAGGAGCAAGGTGGGGTTTTCGAGCACCGCCTCGACCAGGGTGAGCACGTCCAGGCCGAACTCGGGGTCCTCGGGGTCCAGGGCGTCGAGGGTTTCCACCAGGTAGAGCGACAGCGCTTGGAAGAGCGAGAAGTCGGCCTGGAGCTCTTGGTTGATCTCCACCCAATGGTAGGCGGTTTTCTTGTCGCGCACCATCTTGATCAGACCGGCGCGGTAGAGCGAACGCACCAGCTGCGCCGCCTCGCTGAGGAGGGCGGGTTTGACTTTGTCGTCGGCGTGGCTCTTGGCGATCAGGCGGCGCAGCGAATGGAAGTTTCGGTGCTCCGGGTTGTCCACCGCGGCGTCGTGCTGCAGGAGGTTGAGGACCATCCCGTGGCTCACCTGGAATTGCGGGCGCAGCATCTCCGGGGGCTTCTCGGCGAGCTTTTCGAAGGTCTCCTTCGTCCAGCTGACGAAGCCCTCGCGCGGTTTCCTCTTGTGGACCGGCTTCTTCTTGCCTGAGGAGGCGGCTTTTTGTGCCTGGCGCAGGTTCTCGATCACATGCTCCGGCGCCTGGCAGACGACGCTGCCCGCCACGTCGAAACCCTTGCGCCCGGCACGGCCGGAGATCTGGCGAAAGTCGCGCACGGTGAGCATCTTGGTGCTCTGGCCGTCGTACTTCGAGAGCTTGGTGAAGACCACGGTGCGGATGGGAATGTTGACCCCGACGCCCAGCGTGTCGGTGCCGCAGATCACTTTGAGGTGGCCGTTTTGCGAGAGCTGCTCGACCAGCAGCCGGTACTTGGGCAAAAGACCGGCGTGGTGGATGCCGATGCCGAAACCGAGGAACCGGCGGACGTCCTTGCCGTACGGGGTGTCGAAGCGAAAATCGCCGATGGCGGCGGTGATCGCCTTGCGCTCGTCGCGGTTGGCGAGCTGCATGCTGGTCATACTCTGCGCCAGTTCGGCGCATTCGCGCTGGGTGAAGTTGACCACGTAGGCGGGGAGCTTGCCGCTCTCGTGGAGTTCTTGGAGAGTCTCGTGGAGTGGAGTCTTGCGGTATTCGTAGTCCAGCGGCACTGGCCGTTCGGCCGAACGCACAGAGGCGACCTCCACCCCGGTGTCTTGGGCTAGC
>QIHU01000173.1 GCA_003231035.1 Acidobacteriota bacterium | reverse complement strand
TGTCATTGACCAACACCAAACGGAACCCGGCACCACTGTAGAACCCGCCGACCGGGATTCGGTAGCTCACCCACGCACCGAGGGAGGAATATTCACCGCTGTAGTGCCGGTGAGCGTTGCCCCAGTTCTGCGTGCCGTAGAGCTGAAAGATCCGTGTGTCGTTGTTGAGGGTATCGTCTTGGTCAAAGCCGATACCGTGAATTCGAGCACCGAGAAGGGGGTGAGGTCATAGGTCTGCATGGTTCGCCGCCAGCGGTTGCCGATCAACGCCAGAGTGAACCCTAGATCCTCCGCCGTCACCGAGCCGATGCCATCCTGATTGGAGTAGGCAACCGTTTCAGTGACGGCCCAATCGATCACGTCTGAAGGGCCTCCCCCTCCTTCTCCGATCAGGGTCAGCTGGATGGTCGCGGAGCCGACGAGGTCAGCCGAGTCGGCCACCGTGGCGGAAATCGTGTGGATTCCCGGAGAGAGTGTGTCAATGGCGAATGAACCTCCATTGCCGATCGCTCCATCGATGGATGAGGTCCAGATCAAGCCAGAGGTGAGATCTCCGTCTTCATCATCGACCGCGGTACCCAAGAAGAAAATGTCGACGATCCCAGCGAGATCGGTGGAGCCGTCAAGCGGCGACAAGATACTCACCTGCGGCGCCGCGTTGACCGGCCCGCCGCAATCTCCGACCACCACCACATCATCTACAAACCAGCCGACAAAGTCGTTGAACTGATCGTCCACCGAGTCGAAGAGGAAGCGTACTTGGATCTGTTGGCCGGCGAACGCGGCCAAAGAGATCAACCCGCTCGTGGTCCACTGCGCGCTCGAGGCGTCGGTCGAGTCGAGGTCGAACACGGTGGTGTTGCCACTCGCCTCCAGGATTTCCACCTGGGTGCGATCGAACGAGCCGCCCGCGAAACTCTCCACCTGCCGCAGGTAAGAGAAGGTCAAGGTGGACTGCGGCGTGATCCCATCGACCACCGGGGAAGTTAACGAGCCACCCGTCGCCGAGCCGTCGTCGTAGGTACAGCTAGCCTCTTGGCCATAGTACTGCGCCGTCACTGGCGAGCTGAAACCAGGTTGCGGACTGGGACATGACGAGCTAGCGTCAAGGTGCCAGAGGCCGGTCGAAGTCCACCCGGGTGCGCCCCCTTCGAAGTCTTCTCTCAGGCACTCGCCAACACCTAGGGTTCCCTTGTCGATCGAGATTTGGGGACGAAGTCTGGTCGCATCCCAGCCAGCCGCTGCCGAGGTGTCCTCGAGCGACCCGTCCGCCAATCCCTGAATCCCAGTGGTCGCCGCCAACGGTTCGTTGAACGACATAGCCGCCGCAGGGCTCGCCATCGTCACTGTTGCGGTGAGAATCGTCACGCTGGCTACTCCCATCCGCCATCCGCCAATCCAAGCTCCAAGTTGTCCAAATGGTCGTTTCTTCACTGGTGACACCCCTTCTCGTCCGCAGTTTAGTTCCGCCCCCGAAGCCAAGCTGACGGGCGGTAGAACTCTCCGGTAGCCCGTCATGCAGAGCAACTCAATCAGGATAGAGAGCCTGCCTTTGGCGAGCTACCGGGCAGATGCCGAACCTTGGATAGGACCTGCCGACCTCAGAGTAGGCAAGGCTCCTACAGAGCTACAGATAGCCGAGCGCTTTGAGCCCTTCGAGGTACTCCTCACCCAGCTCCGCGGCGGACGGCCGTAGCTCTCCACCCGTGTCGGGGGTTCGCTCCACTGGCAGACGGCGGGCGGCTCGGGGAGTTCGGCGCTCTGCGGCAGCCCTGCCGCACGCAACAGGCCGGCCGCCAAGGAGCGCAGCTCGACCGTTGGAGGGGCCGAAATCGAGGTGGGCGGGCAACCTTGCCGCCGCCACAGGAGCACCCGGCCTGCGCTCGAAGCGGAGCGGCGGCCAGGATCGAGCACCACCACGACGGTGCCGAAGCCGTCCAGAGCCTCGGCCAGCAGCCGGTCGGTCGCCGCCAGTTCGCTGCGCAGCAGGTCGGTGAAGGCGACGTCTCCCCAGCGCCAACCGTCAGCGGCCAGATCGAGGCCAGGCAAGTAAAGCGCCGCCGCCCGTGGCTGGCGGGCCAGCCCTTGCCGGAAGACCGAGCGGTAGAAGGCGTCCGGGTGCAAGGCGCGTTCGAGAAGCGGCCCGCGCGCCTCGGCGGGTAGCCGCTCCACCAGATCCAGCGAAGCGGCCCGCGCCTCGTTGGCCAGGCGGGCGACCGCCTCCACTCGAGAAGCCGGCGCCACGGCGCCCCCGGCCCCCTCTTTCAACAACTGGTAGGCGCCGTGCGCCACCACCTCGCCGGCCACGTCGGTCGCCGGGAAGGTCGACCACCAGTTGACCGCGAGCACCGGCGTGCCGCCGCGCGCCGCCAGCTCCCACAGGGCAAAGGCACGGCGGCGATTGGACAACAGGGGCCGGTATTCGGCCAACCCCAGCGGGAGGGCGACCGACCGCCAGTAGGCGCGCGAGAGGCCGAGGCGCGACAAGGGGGTCGCAAGGCCGAGCGGACGGAAGCTGTCCAGGGCACTGACCCCGTGCACCGCGCTGTCTAACCCGGTGGCAATCGTCGTCCACAAGGTCGCGGGGGGATCGCCTTGGCGAGGGTAGGAGAGCAAGAGGCCGCCCTCTTCCAGGAGCCCGGACAAGGCTGGAAATTCACCACCCCCCGCAGCCAACAGATAGTCGGTCTCGGTCGACGTGACGCCGTCAATGCCGATCAACAAGACCCGCTCGCCCGGCGCGATGGGGAGGGCCGGAGGCTCGGGGGGGCTGCCGGCGCGCGAGGCCATGACCACCGGCAGCATCAGCAAAACGAGCCCCAGCAGGATCACCATCCCGACCCCACGCCGCGAGAAGATCCGCTGCCGCGGCGCGTGATCGGTCAGCCGGATCGCCAAGCTCAAGAGGCCATGGTGGACGATCTTGATCAACCCCCAGGCCACGGTGATGGTCGCCACGCCGAGCAGCGCCAGTTGCCAGAGCGGTACCTCGGTGGCCAGAGCCGACCCGCGCGCCGCAAGCAACGCCGCAACCGCCGAGCCCAACCCCACGACCAAGGCGACCGCGAAGCTCAACGCCTCGATCCTGCGCACCGGATAGACCCTCAGCACCACGGCCAGCAAGCCGCCAAGGAGGAGAAACAGCACCGAGCACAGCGCCACCGCCGGCACTACCAGATGGAGGAAGAGCGGCAGCAGGTCAAACGGAGTCACGGTGAGATTGCCGTTGATCGCCGTCAAGCCAATCGCCACCGCCGTGGCCAAGCCGCCCCCTGCCAACACCCCCACCTTCACCGCCAACATGAGCAACGCTCGTAGGGGACGCTGAGGGCGCAAGGCGTCCTGAAGCAGGAAGCGCTCGACCCCGTGGCTCAAATATCCCAGGCGCCGCAATTCTCCGCGGACTCGATCCAGCTCGCTCATCGCTAGACTTACGCCCCGGCCCGGCGAGCCACGGACTCGACGAATCCGGCGAGATCCCGTAGCGCCTCGGCCTTGCGCCCTAGCGGCGCCAACGAGTCCACGGCGAAGCCCAGTAGCTCGGCGGCCAGCGTCCGCGCTCCTTCCACACCCAGCAAGGTCACGAAGGTCTGCTTGCCTTGGTCCTGGCCACCGTCCTTGCCGGTCTCTTGCGGGGTGGCCACCACGTCGAGCAAATCGTCGCAAATCTGGAAAGCGAGACCGAGGTTCTTGGCGAAGCGGGTCACCACCTCCAGATCGCGGCGTTTGGCATTGCCGGCCATCGCCCCCAGCTCGCCCGCGGCGATGAACAGCGCCCCGGTCTTGTGGCTGTGGATGTACTCCAACCGTTCGAGATCCAGAGTTTCGCTCTGCCCCTCGAGATCGAGCGCCTGGCCACCGATCAGCCCGTCGGTGCCAATCGCGGCCGACAGATGGTGGACCAGATCGTCGCTCCCGTAGCGCCGGCTCTTAAGCCCTTGGGCCGTTTCGACGACCAGCGCAAAGGAGCGATTGAGCAGTGCGAAAGCGGCCAGAAGCGCCACCTCTTCGCCAAACTCCCGGTGCACCGTGGCGCGGCCTCGGCGCAGCTGAGCGTCGTCCATCGAGGGCAGATCGTCCAGGATCAACGAACAGGCATGGACCATCTCCACCGCGCAGCCCAGATCGACCACCGCCGACGGCGGCGCGCCAAAGAGTTCGCCCACCACCATGGTCAGCACCGGCCGCAACCGCTTGCCGGGGCTGGTCAGCGCGTAGTGGGTAGCGCG
>QIHU01000035.1 GCA_003231035.1 Acidobacteriota bacterium | reverse complement strand
ATCCCCGGCCACCGTCTGGCCCTGGGTCACGGTGGGTGTTGCGATAGAACCCACCCTCGGGATGAGCTTGCAAACCTAGGAGGGCGATCACTGCGTCCGCGGTCATGTTCGGGTCCACCACCGGTAAAGTCTATCCTGAAGGAGTGGGGCCGCTGCGGTAGAGTGGTCGTAAGTGCCCCAGAATACGAACCTCCCCAAGGGCCTCCGGCTCTTCCCACCCGGTACGCCGGCAAGGTTGCGGCGGGCGAAACTGCTTTTCGTGGCGGTGGTGATCGCGGCGGCGATCGCTTTGGTCTGGCCGGTGCTCTTTTGGGTCGCCGGGCCGCGTCCTTTCATTCTGGGGTTGCCACTGCCTTTCGCCTGGGTTGTGTTGTGGCTCCTGATCGTATTCGCGGCACTGGTCTGGCTCTACCGCACTGAGCACAGTGGGCGGCGATGAAGGGGGCACGCTGATGGACCCATCGATGATCGCCCTGTTGATTTGCGGCCTGTACCTGCTCGCCAGCTTGGTGATGGGGGTGATTCCGGGCCGCAAAGTCTCCGCGAGCGTCACCGGCTACGTGGCCGGCGACCGGGCGATGAACGTGCTGGTTCTCTATTTTGTGATCGGCGCCTCGATCTTCTCCTCGTTCGCCTTCCTGGGTGGCCCCGGCTGGGCTTACTCGCGAGGGATGGCGGCGCTCTTCATCATCGCCTACGGCACGCTGGGAATGGTGCCGCTTTACTTCCTCGGGCCCCGCGCGCGCCGCATGGGCGAACGGTTCGGTTTCGTCACCCAGGCCGAGATGCTCGCCCATCGCTACGACAGCAGGGCGCTCTCGGTGCTGCTGGCGCTGCTCTCGGTCGCCGTCTTCATTCCTTATCTGACGCTACAGATGGAGGGCGCCGGCTTGATCTTGTCGACGATCAGCGGCGGGCTGATCTCGCAGCCGGTCGGCGCGGCTATCCCCTACGTGGTGGTGCTCATCTACGTCCTCTATTCAGGCGTCATGGGGGTGGGCTGGACCAATACCTTCCAGGGAATGTTCATGATGGGGATCGCCTGGTTCCTCGGGCTGTGGCTTCCCTACAAGCTCTATGGCGGCGTGGGAGCGATGTTCAAAGAGATCGCCGCCAGCGACCATGTGGCTCTCCTCCAAGCACCCGGACAGCTGCCCAACGGCGACTCGTGGAGCTGGTGGGGGTACAGCTCCGCCGTCTTGGTCTCCGCCATCGGCTTCTCGGTGTGGCCGCACTTCTTCATGAAGAGCTTCGCCGCCAAGAGCGACCGAGCGATGAAGAAGACGATTGTCCTCTACCCGACCTTTCAGCTCTTCCTGATCCCGATTCTGTTGATTGGCTTCGCAGGCATCCTGCGCTATCCCGGCGTGAGTCCGGCCGACCGCATCCTCCCCCACCTGCTGACCCAGTTGGAACTGTCGCCGATCCTCGTCGGTTTGGTCTGCGCTGGAACCCTCGCCGCCTCCATGTCGTCCGGCGACGCCATCCTCCACGCCGCGGCCAGCATCGGCATTCGGGATGGCCTGGCCAAGCTCCTCCCCGAGCGGCTAGACGACCGCACGGAACGCCTCTTGATTCGAATCTTGGTGGTCGTGGTGGCGCTCGTGGCCTACTTCTTCGCCATTCGCTCGGACGTCTCGTTGGTCAGCCTCCTGCTCGCCTCTTACGGTGGCGTAGCCCAGATCTTCCCCCTGGTCTTCGCCGCTTTCTACTGGCCCCGCGCCACCGGCAGCGGTGCGCTGGCCGGACTGACTGCCGGCATCGCCGTCAACACCTTGTTCCTCGTTTTGCCGGAACTCAAGCCGCTCCCCATGCACGAAGGCATCTACGGTCTGGCGGCCAACCTGGCCCTGTTCATCCCGGTGAGCCTCTTGACCAAGCCAGGATCGCCAGAGATCATCAAGGCGTTCAACGAGGGCTAGCTCTTGCCTTCTTACCGTTTGGCGGTACGGCGGCGGCGCTTTTTCTTGGGGCCAGCGGCCCTGCGGGCGGCGAGAAGCTCGGAGGCTTTCTCCGGCGTCAGCTCCTTGGGGTCCAAGCCCTTGGGCAGGGAGGCGTTGACCGTTCCGTCGGTGACGTAGGGACCGTAGCGACCATCCAGTACTTTGACATCGCCCTCGGCTCCCTCCACCCCTTCGAGTTCCTTCAAGACTGGTCGCGTGGCGGCTCCGCCGCGGCGACTCTTCTTGGGCTCTGCCAGGATCTTCAGCGCCTCGTCCAAGGTGAGGTCGCAAGCCTGCTCCCAACCGGTCAAGCTGCGGAAGTCTCGCTGTTGCTTTACGTACGGGCCGTAGGGTCCCAGAGCGGTCGAAATCTCGTCGCCGGTTTCAGGATGCTTGCCCAGCACGCGAGGCAGGCTGATGAGACGGACGGCGATCTCGGGGGTGATCTCTTGGGGCTGCATTCCCTTGGGCAGGCTCACCCGTTTCGGCTTCACCTTCTCTTCGATCTCTTCTTCGGTGCGCGCTAGTTCCAAGTAAGGGCCAAAACGACCCACCTGCACGCTGATGTCACGCCCCGTCTCCGGGTCGACGGCCAAAGCCTCGGCGGCGGC
>QIHU01000672.1 GCA_003231035.1 Acidobacteriota bacterium | reverse complement strand
TTGCAGTTGACCCGAGAGTGGCTAGACCTCTACGTCCGCGACGGCGCCCAGCCGCCCAGTTTGGTGCCGCACGGGGAGTGAGGGAGGCTGGATTCCGCCTCTAGCCTGCCGGGGTTCTTGCCGGATCTGGTTGCGCTCGCATTCAGCGAATCCAACTAGCCGTCGTCGGCGGAGTCGTCCGAAGAGGTGCTGTCCGAGGGTGGGCTGTCTGGGGGTTCTTGCTCTTCCTCAACCTCTGGGCCCTGGTCCAGCTCCTCAGTGTCAGCCTGAGTGTCAGCCTGAGTGTCAGCCTGATTCTCAGCCTGCTGAGCCTTGCCGGGGCGCAGGCGAATTCGGCCTCCGCGGCGCAGCATCTCCGTGGCCACCTGGCTCACCAGGTTGTCGAACTCGTCCTTGTCGGGCGGCTGCATCTCGATCAAGCTGTGTTTCGGCTGGAGCATTTCGGCGAGCTGGATGAAGAATAGTGGCGAGTCGACCCCAACCGCTTCAAGCCAATTGAAAACGTGGTGGAAGGTCAGGCGAACGTGACCGTTGAGCACTTGGGTGCCGTAGCCGGTGGCCATTCCGCTGCGCTTGTCTAGCTCCTGGATCGACATTTCGTACTCCACCAGGAGCCGGCGCATCGTCCGCGCGACGACCTTGACTTTCTGGTGCTCAGGGGTTCGAGGCGCGAGCTTCCTCTTCTTCCTAGGCTTCTTCTTTGGCTCAGTCATGATTGGTAAACCTTATCGGGCATAGAGATCTCAGTCAATAGAGGGGTGAGCCTTGAGCACCAACACCGTCAACTCCTGCAACCATGGGGTCAGTTGCTCGATGACTTGCCGTAGCGCGTAGCGGACCTGCTCCTCTCGGTTGATGGGTGGCTTGGTTGCGCCAACGGCTCTTGCCCGCCTCTTGGCTTCGTCGCCGTGGAGGGGTATCTCCAGGGCGGAGTGGTCGTTGAGCATGGCCGCTGCCAGGCCGTTTGGATTTATGGTGTTCATAGCAACTCAGCCAGCCTAACGAGGAGTGCCCGCGCCGCCGCCGGGATCAGTTCTTCGCTCATCGGGGCGACTTCAATGCAGCGCTCCGCCGCTTCGCGAGCGGGTCCATACTTGTTGAGTTTTTCCAGGGCGAGTGCTTGGCAGAAGAGAGTGCTGGTCAAGATGCTCTTGTCACTGGTCAACTCGCAGTAGACGAGGTTGGCTTCCAGTTCCGTTAGGGCCGCTTCGATCTCGTTCGCATGCCAATGCGACTGGGCTCGATACAGCCCGATTTGGGCGAGGCGGTCCGGTTGGTCGCCTCCCAACTCGGCGATCAGGCCCAGAAAGCTAAGGCACGAGCTGGCCTTGGTGACCTGATCCGTCAACATGTAGGTCCCCAGAATACGGAGCCAGTATTCGATGATGAGGTCGTAGAAGAGGCGGCAGTCCCCGCCGGCCACCGACGCCCGGCTGGTGAGCAGAAGAGCGCCATCGACCATCGAGTTGGCCTCTTCGGGCTCCGCGGCGCACAATGCCGTGGCGGCATCGACGAGCGACACGATCAGCAGCGGGGTGGGCTCCACATCGTCCGCCAGGGCGGCCTTGCGCCGTTGCCCAATGGGTAGATTGACCAACCGTTCCAAATGGGCGGCGGTGGTCTCGTCGTCGAACCCTTCGATCTCCAGCGCCCAACCTGGCTTCAACGCTGCTCTGAAGGGGGCCGCCGGTGGCTCGGTGGGCGGGGGAACGCCCTGGCTTTCCAGGAAGCCGCGCACTAGCCATTGCCGCGCCAGCTCGCCGCGCGCGGCCCCCGGCTCTTGGCTATCCTCGTCCGCTGAGTCTCGCGGAGCGCGACCCTCCAGAAAACGCCGCACTAGCCTCTGGGCTTCGTCGTCCCGATGGCTCATGGCGGGGCTCCCACCTTGCGCAACAGAAGCCGGTACTCGCATTCCACATGGGCCAGCCCGTGGGCGGCCTGCTGGGCGAACAGGGCCAGCTTGGCGTCTAGCTCATTCAAGGAGGAGTGATGGGCGGCGCGGGCCGCTTCGGCCAGAAACACTCGGGTGTAGGCGAGGTCGTTGGCGGCGGCGCGCAGGTCACGAACGAGGATCGATTCCCCATTCCCCCGGTTTGCCTGGCACCCCGGGGAGAGCTGCCATCCCGGCGGGAGGTGGTGGCTTGGGGGGTGGGAACCGGCGAACTCCAGGGCGCACTGGTAGAGGAAGGCGCCCCAGCCCTTGAGGTGCTGGCGCACCTTCTCGTCTTCGATCAGAACTAGGAAGCTGTCGCGGTAGACGGCGTGCCCATCCAGGGGCTCGAAGCTGGCGAGAAGTTCAGGATTCTCGGGGAGGCCAGGATTCTCGGGGAGGCCAGGATTCTCGGGGAGGTCGATGTCGTTCATCGGCGCGGCCTCCTGGGTGGGTTCCTGGGCTTGGCACTGACCACGTTGCGCAACGCCGTAATCCGCCCGGCCAGCGCCAAGTCGGCGGCGTGGACGCCGTCGCTCTGGTTGCCTAGTCCTAGGCCGATGCTCAGAATGGGGCCGGTCAAGGTGAGGCGGCTGGGCGGCTCGGGGTGGCGCTCGAGCAGGTTACCGAGGTGGAGC
>QIHU01000838.1 GCA_003231035.1 Acidobacteriota bacterium | reverse complement strand
GCTCGAAGTAGAGCTGGGCGAGTTCTAGAGAGACGAGAGCCACGTCGTAGGCGGAATCGAGGTCTAGGAAGCCGTCGCGCACTTCGTTGAAAAGAGCCTCGGCTTCGTCGGTGTTGCCGAGGCCAGCGGCGATGCTAGCAGTGCGCCAGTCTATCGACAACTGATCAGCGAACGAGCCCAGGTGGGCAGCCATTCTCCTGACACTTGGAACGTGGCTGTCAGCTTCGGCGAACCGTTTGGTACGCCAGAGGAGATCAAGTTTCAGGCTCTCGGCTACCAGTCTGGAGCGGCTGGATCTCGTGTAATCAACCAACTGAGTCGCTTTCTCGAGATCGCGCGAGGCTGCACTAGTATCGCCTGCGTCCGCTCTAAGTTTAGCGCTAACCAAGAGGGCTCTACCTTGCAAGTGTCGCTCACCCTCCTCCTCATACAATCGAACCGCCTCATCAATCGCCCCCATCGCCCAAGGGAACCGCCTTTGTGCACGTAGCAAAGAACTCCTCAGCTTCAAGACCATCGCCCGCACCAGCGGGTCCCCCGCCTCCGCGTTCAACCCCTGATTGGCTTTCGCGAAGGAGTGTTCCGCCTGCTGCAAGTCGCAGAGAATGCGAAACACATTACCCTGGTGCGCCCAACCCAAAGCAGAGAATTCGGCCACCCCGCCGCGCGGTAGATCTAGGTCATCGGAGGGCACTTTACCCATCGCCAGAATGGCGAGCGTTGAGTCCTGAAGAGCGGCATGGGGCTCACTGCCCCAACGCGAACGGCAGCGGCGCAGCAACGCCTTGGCCATGGCGGCGGTGTGAAACCGGCTGTCGTGGCTAACTTGGCTGAACTGCGCCACCTCCGGCAGAGGGTCCAGCGAGCACAGCAGCGGTTTCAGCTCCCGCCGTTCGGCTCGCCGCGCCAGCTCCGAGCGCGGCTCTTCGAGCGTCGCCATCTCTTCGAAACTGGCGAAGCCGTAGAAATCCAGCAGCACCTGCACACAGCCTGGACAGTTTCGAACCAGATGCATGTGCATCTTCCAAGCGTCCATGGCCAAGAGGGGGCCAAACTCGTAACAGGCTGTCGCAAAAACTTCAGGGTCCACGTGGTGCTCGTGCAAAACTATTCTCCTACTCATGGCTGCGCCCACCGCTATTTCGTCGAATTCACCGGGACTTTACTACAACTCTCCTGCGATGAAAAGGGAGGAAGTGTAAATAAAAACTGTATGGGCGACGGAACAAAGCGGTTCCGCCGCCCATGTCCAGTGTGGCCTAGGTTGAACCGTTGTCGTCTAGAGACCCACCTTCATTCAGCACCGCCACACCCCGGCCCGGCTCCTCCCCGCCAAATCCAAAGTGCGCCAACAGTCGGCTAAGGGTTCGTTCCACACGGGGGAAAAGGCCCCCCTCCCAACCAAGGTCCAACCCCGGCGAGGCACTCGCCGCCCCTACCGGTACCACCGATAGGCACAACGCCAGCACTACCACGGCCACACTACGAAAAGAAAAACGACGCATCGCTGACTCCTTTCCCTGGCGGCGCTTCATCCGCCCCCATGGCGCACGAGCACCGCGCTACAGGATCTATGAGCCTCCAACAATACGTGGCCTGAATGCAGAAATCCCTAGCCGGTCGCTAAAACGGTCGGCTAGGGATTTCTGACTCGAATCTCTCGCTCGGCGCGAGCCCTGCCGAGGGCTGCGCGCTGACTGCCCCGGTTACCTCACTTTGCCTTCTTCGCCCGCGTCGTTTTGCGGGCCGTACTCTTCGAAGCGGGCGTCTTCTTCGTGGCTGCCTTCTTGGCGATAGCCTTGCGCGTCCCTTCTCTCTTTGCCTTCGAATCCGCCCTGCGAGCAATCGCCGCCTTGCCGGTGGCATTGCGCGCCTCAGCGACGCGCTTCAACTGAGCACGCTTGGCGTCGGCCCGTTCCTTAGCCACCTTGGTTCCGGCGGGCACAAGACCGTAGCTGACCAGAGACTTTTCGAGCAGCTCTTCGATCTCCAAAGTCGCCAGCTCGTCGAGCATCCGCACCGCTTTGCCGGCCGAGAGTCGTGAGCGGGTGGCAAGGTCGGTGTACATGTCCTCCGGGGTGATCCCCAACAAGAATGCTAGCCGAAGTACCTGGGCCAACTTCAGATCCACATGGCCGCGCAGCACTTGGTGGATGTAGTCGCGACTCAGCCCCAGCTTGAGCGACAGGTCGCGCTGGGTGGTATCGGCTAGTTGCACCTGCTCGCGGAAGTAACTCAATACCAACTCTAGTTCTGGTGCCACCTCGTCATCGATCATCGGATTTGCCCGTTTCACCATTTCGCGTCTCCCCTTGACCTAACTTGTATGTAGCTAGAGGGTAGCGGAGAAGCTGGACGGTTGCAACGGCCTGGTTGACTTTTTAGTAGCCACACGGTACAACTGAACCTAGCTGCAATACTGCTTTTACAACAGTACCGCTGCACAAAGATCGCCAACCAGAAGGAAACACCATGCACGAACCCCTCCCCCCACACGCCCCACTCGAACTCAAATCCGAACGAGTCCAGCGTGCCCTCACCCAGCTCACCCACTGGACGCCCACCCAGGACCA
>QIHU01000084.1 GCA_003231035.1 Acidobacteriota bacterium | reverse complement strand
GTCGGCTTCGCCGGCAAGCCCGCCCTCTACACCTTCCACTACGAAGAGCCGACGATCAACGTCGGCTGCCCGCACAACGTCGACAACAACCCTTGGGTCACGGTACCGATCTTGACCAAGGTCGCCCTGCCCGAGGGCGGCTTCTACGCCATGCCGACGGCTTCGGGCTCCTACAACCTACCCAGTGGAGCGCAGTGCGATCCCGAATCGGGTCTCCTGCGCAAGCTCACCCTGCCGACCCTGGGCCGGCTGGAGTGGGACTACGCGGTCTACAAGCTGCCGGTCGATACCGGCGACGCCAACGACGGCTGCAAGGGGCTGTTCGGCAACTCGGCGGGGGTCAGCGCGCGGCGCACGATCCAGAAGAATGGTCAACTGGAAGGGGCTTGGAGCTACTCGCAGGCCCTCGAATTCCAGTGTGCCGGCTTCGCCACTGTGCCGCCGCGCGAATCGGTGACCACGGTGATCGATCCCTTGGGCCACAAGACGGAGCACTTCTTTTCGGTTTCCTACCTCAAGAACTTCGACCCCAATAGCGGCGGCTTCCTCCAGGAACACTACGGTCTCCCCATCTCACCGCGTGAGAAGAACGGCAGTCGGTGGCTCTCTCGCCGGGAGTACCAAGGCTCCGGCACGAACAAGAAGCGTTCCGTCTACGTCCGATACGAGTGGGATTTCGCCGGTGCCCCACAAGGAAGCGGCAATCAACGTTTGGTGGCCGAGCGCACCAAATACGAGGACGACGGCGGGCGGATTCGTGACGTTGGCTATTCTGACTTCGATGGTCTGGGCCACTACCGCACGGCAACGGTCCTGGGAATCGGCCCCGTCCGAGTATCGACGACAAAGTACAACCCCGCCTACGGCAGCTACGCTCACCAGGGGCCAGGCACGGGCTACAAACCCTGGGAGCCCACCACTCCTTGGGTCCTGGGGACCTTCAGCGAACAAACGGCCAGCGAGGCCGGCGTCACCGCCAGAGAGAGCTTCTGTTTCTTGCCCAACGGTCAACTGCAACGCCGCCGCACCCACCGCTTCCAGAGCCCCGACATTCGCGATCTCCTGCAAGAGTTCAAGTACAACGGTCAGGGTGAGCTGATCAACCAACGCTCCCACGGCGGCGACCTGCAAACCCTCTCGACGAGTGCCCAACTCTGCTCCCTCACCCTGCCCGCCCCGGCCTACGAGCTGCAACACACCTATCAATCCGGCTCGCTGGCGACCTCCAAGTACCTCGGCGTCACCCACTTCAACACCCAGCGCATCATCGACCCCAGCACCGGTCTGCCCGCAAGATCGATCGACAACTCTGGCCTCACCACCACCTTCAAATACGACCTGCTCGGCCGCACCACTCGGGTCACCGTGCCGGGCGAAGTGGTGACCACGGTGGACTACACGGCGGCGGTGGGTGCCAACAGCGCCGCGGCGATTGTGCGCCGCGGCGGTGGGTTGACCCAGACCACCTACTTCTTCGACGGCTTCGGCCGAGTGATCACCGAAGACCGGCGGACTCCCCACCCCTCGGGCACCGGCACCATCACCGCCCGTCGCAAGAGCGAGTACAACGCCGCCGGCCTGCGCAGTCGAGTCTCTGAAGTCAATGTCGCCGGCAGCGGCAACAGCTGGACCAACTTCAAGGACTACGACCCCTTCGGCCGTCCCCGCAAGATCGTCGCCCCCGATGGCTCGCTGACCACCCTCACCTACTTCGGGATCCGCCGCATCGATCGCCAAGTCAAGATCGGCACCGGCCACACCGCCAGCGGCGTGCTGATCCAAAGCCCCTCGACCACCCGCGAGATCTACGACGTGCACGGCCGGCTGACCCGGGTGAAAGAACTCGCTGGCCCCAACGCCAGCAGCGCCTGGACCGACTACAAGTACGACGTCGGCAACCGCTTGAGCGAAGTCATCCAGGAGGGCCAGCGGCGCCGTTTCACCTACGATCAGCGCGGCTTCCTGCTCTCGGAAACCCATCCCGAACTGGGCGCTATCGGCAACGGCCGGATCACCTACTCGCGCTACGACGCCCTGGGCAATGCCGGTCGCAGGAGCGATGGTCGCAGCGACCTCGGCTTCACCTACGACCCCGCCCAGAGGCTAGTGACGGTCAACGAAGCCTCGGGGCTACGCCGCTCGCTCAAGCGCTACACCTACGCCGGCCAGGACCTGGGGATCGACCGGCGCAAGGGCAAGCTGATCGAAACGGTGCGCACCAACTGGGTGCTCAACCCCAGCTTCCCGCAACTCGGCGAGATCCCGGTCGAAGTGATCGAGCGCTACCAGTACAAGAACTCCTCGGGACGGATCTCCAGCCGCACCACCCTGACCAACAACGTCGCCAGCATGCCGGAGTTCACGACCAGCTACACCTACAACAACCTCGGACTGCTCGCCACCTTGAGCTACCCGCGCTGCGGCGGCGTGGGCAGCCACTGCACCACCGCGATCGGCGCCAACAAGAGCATCCAGCACAGCTACGACCGCGGCCAACTCAAGGCGATCCCCGGCTACCTCAACCTGCTGACGTATCATCCCAACGGCATGATCCACGAAGTCAAACACAGCAACGG
>QIHU01000645.1 GCA_003231035.1 Acidobacteriota bacterium | reverse complement strand
GGAGCGGAGAGTGGATCGTTCACCCTGGGCCGCGATGCACGGGTTGAGATCAAAGATATCTATCCGGCGGAAGGTCCCAATGGCTTCTACTTTCAGGTGACTTGCGACGATTTGTCGGTCAGTGATCGTCGTTCCTACTATGACCGCACCCGCGGCCGGTATTACCGGCGCATCTCCCGCCGCTGTCTGCCGGACGAGTCGGCCGTCGAGAGTTTTCACTTTCAACCGGAGGTTGGGGCGATCTCGGTGGCCCCTTCGGGGGGCGGTTTTCGTATCTTTGGCGATTTTCCCCGAGGCAGCTACTCGTTGCGGATCGATGGCGGCATGCAGACGCAGGACGGCGGTGTGCTCCTGGCGCCCCATGGGGCTCAGCTGACCGTTCCCTCGCGCAGCCCGAAGCTGCGCTTCGTGGCCCAGGGCCGGTACCTGCCGCGCAGCGCCTGGAAGTCGCTGCCGCTGCGCCACCTCAACGTGCGGCGAGCGCTCCTCACGGTGCGTCACGTACCGCCTGAGAATCTGGTCTTCTGGATGAGCGATGAGAACACCGAGAGCGCGGACGAGCGTAGCGGCAATCTGATCGTTCGCCAGGAGATCGACCTCACCGGCGAGCCGGACGCGGAGGAGTCGATCTACCTCAGTCTCAGCGATCTGGTGCCCGCCGAGACCAAGGGGCTGCTCGAGATCCGCATCGCGGGCGACGGCGCCGAGCACTCGGCCCGCCTGCTCTTGACCGATCTTCAGTTGGTGGCCAAACGGGCGGGTGGAGGGGCCGACGGTGAGTTGCACGTGTGGGCTTTGGACAGCGAAAGCATCCAGCCGCAACGGGGGGTCGAGGTGAAGTGGGTGCGCAAGAGTGGCTTCGTGGTGGCCAGCTGTCGCACCGGTTCGGACGGCGGCTGCCAGCTGGTGCGCGATGCCGAGGACATCGATCCGAGCGAACCCTTTGCGTTGATCGCGCGCAAGGGAGGCGATCTGACCTACATGCGTTTCTCGGATCTGCGGGCGGAGGTGCAGGAGGCGCGAGTCTCCGGTGAGGCCTACGGGGCGGCGGAGGCGAAGTACAAGGTGGCGCCCTACAGCGACCGTGGCGTCTACCGGCCGGGCGAGACGGCCCACCTTGCCGCCATAGTGCGCCAGGGCGACACCCAGCGGGCGCCGGAGGCGGGGCTGCCGGTGGAGGTCGAGCTGATCAACCCGCGCGGCCGGGTGGTGGAGCGGCACAGCTTGGAAAGCAATGGTGCCGGTTACTTGGAACTGGATGTCGACTTCGCCCCCTTCGCCGATACCGGCCGCTACGAGGCCCGCTTCGCGGTGGGCGAGCGCCAGGTTGGCCTGGTTGCCTTCCAAGTCGAGGAGTTCGTGCCTGAGCGCATGGAGGTCACCGCCGAGAGTCTAGAGAAGGACTATCTGCTGGGCGACGAGTTGGGGGTGTCGCTCGCCGCGCGCTACCTCTTCGGCGGCGTGCCCTCCGGACACCGGGTGGAATTGTCGTGTGAACTGGTGCCGACCACCTTCGCCCCGACCCGCAACGGTAACTACGAGTACGGCATTTGGACTCCGGAAGAAGAACCGCCGCGCGCCGTGGCGCTGGGAGCCCTCAGCGCCACGCTCGACGACGAGGGCGGCGGCCGCTTTTCCTGCCCGAGTCCGGCTCCCGGTCGCCAGATCGGTCTGCGCGGTCCGGCCAAGTTGATCGGTCGCGCCGCCGTCTTCGAGGCAGGCAGTGGCCGCACCTCGGTCGGCCGCGCAGAGGCACCGGTCCACCCCGAACGGTTCTATCTGGGGCTAAACAGCAGCACCGGCAAGGCGGAGGCGGGTCAGGAGTTGGTGGTCGAGGGGATCACCGTGGACTGGCAGGGGCGGAAGGTCACCACCGTCGACGAGGTCGAGGTCGAATTGCTCCGTCTAGAGACCGAGTGGGGACTTTATTGGGACGAGTCGACCGGCCGCGAGAGTTACCGCCGCTACCTGCGGCCGGTCAGCGAAGGGCGCCAGACGGTGAAGGTGAAAGCGGGGCGCTTCACGGCGACGTGGCGACCCGCCAACAACGCCAGAGCCTTCTTGGCGCGGGCCACGGCGGGGGCGGCGCGCACCGATCTGCGTATTGAGGGGCAACGCGGCTGGTACTACTGGGCACCGCAACAGAGCCGCGTCGAGCAGACGCCGCGCCCTGGGCAGGCGACCTGGATCGAGATTGCAGGGCCGGCGAACAAGGTGCGGGTCGGGAAACCCTTCGAGGTGACCTTCACCGCCCCCTATCGTGGCCGAGTGCTAGTGACCGCGGAGACTGACCGCCTGCTGGCCAGTCGCTGGATCGAGGTCGACGAGCCTGGCGAGATGAGCTGGCGCTTCGAGCTCGAAGAGCTGGTGCCCAACCTCTACGTCACCGCTTTCATGGTCAAGGATCCCCGGTTGGACGGCGGTGACTCCTTCTTGCCCGATCGCGCCTTCGGGGTCACCTCGCTGACCGTCGAGCCCGAGGCGTTGACCCAGAAGCTGACCCTGTCGGCGCCGAAAGAGGTCCGTTCCGGGACGACCTTGACGGTGGAGGTTACCTTGGGGGATTCGGGTGGCCGGGCGAGTGAGGAAGG
>QIHU01000060.1 GCA_003231035.1 Acidobacteriota bacterium | reverse complement strand
CGCTTCGAACGAATCGCCGTACTCGAATTCTCTCGACCGCTGGGCCTTGGGAGTGTGCCTACGCTCCCAAGAGAGGGCCTCCATCAGTTCTTCATCAACCATCGTTTGTCCCCTTAGTGTTGGTTCGACAGTGATCCGCCTCGCTCTGGTTTTCCCCCTTACCAGCCTTCGGGTCTCCGCCAATCTCCCTGCAGCGAGAAGCCCGCCCAGTAGTAGGGGGCGGCGGTGGCCGGGTCGGCCAGCAGGATCAGTTGCGCTTGCCGTAGTGCTTCGGCGGGTGGCAGCTTGGCGACCAGAAAGCCCTCGTAGAAATGGCGCATCAAAGTTGCCGTGTGCCGGTCGCTAACCCGCCACAGGGAGGCCAGCACGCGGATTGCTCCCGCATCGAAGAAGCGCCGGGTCAAGCCCAGAATGCCCTCCCCCTCGACCAGGCGACCGCGGCCCGTTTCGCAGGCGCTCAAGACGACCAACTCCGCCGTGATCGGGAGTGTGGCAATCTCAAAGCCGCGCAAGAAGCCGTCTTGGGCCTCGCCCTGGCGATCGACGAGTGAGAGAACCAAGCCGGAAAGATCGGGGCGCTCGCTGTCGACGATGGCGTGGGCGGCGAAGTGCAGGAGCGCGTACCGGCCGAGATCCAACTCTTGGACGGTGGTCTTCGTCGCGGTGAAGCCTCTGGCCACGAAGGAGCCAGGGACAGGCATTCGGTCGAGGAGATCGGTGGCCTCGCGACCGGAGGCCTCGAGTCTGGCGAGGCCGTCGATACCCACCGCTGTCAAGGTACGCTCGAAAGCCCGCGTGGTCAGCGAGGCGGTAGGTGAGGGGGCGGAGGCTTGGCTTGGCGTGGCCGAGCGATCGTTCGCCGAGAGACGCGGGTCGTTCCGGCTATAGATGGCGTCCGCGAAGATCGCCGCTGGGCGCGGGCCACTGGGGCGGCCTTGCGCCAGTTGTCGAAGCGCTTGGAGCATGGAAAGCGAGGGCAGGATCGACACTGTGGCCTGTTGGACTAAGTACTGGGTAGCTCCGTGAGTCCCGGGGAGCGGCAGGGCCGCGAAGGGAAGGGTGTGCAGCGCTCCGTCCGGGACGACTACCAAGTTACTACGTTGTCCTAGCAGCCCGAGAACCGGTGCCAATAGGTCTTGAGCGAGGGCTTGGCCCAGCCGTGTGGACTCCTCTCGCCTCTCTGTGCGCACTGAGAGCATCGCCTCGCGCCAGGAGTCCGCCCGAGTCGCTACTGTCTCGCGGGTGAGTTGCAGGATCTCCAAGGACAGCCCCTCCGAGCGGGACAGCGTCCACAAACAGCTCTGGCTTCGGCCCAGTGCATAGATCAGGACGGTGGTATCTAGGTCCAATTCCTGGCGCATCGATTCCACATCCAAGAGTGGTCGTGGCGGCTGGGAACCTCTTTTTTCACGTTTGGTAACACTGCGCACTTTTGCCAGCTTGGCGAGCAAGCGATCTGCCTTTTGGTCTCGCGCTACTGGTGAGAGACTCGGTGAGCTGATCACCGCGGAAAGTTCGGCGACGATGGTTCTCTCGCCCTCGTGGTCGGTCGGGTCCAGTGCCGAGGATCCCGCAACAGTGCGCCAGAGCAACTTCTCTCGCGCTTCGCGCGCCAGGCGGCGCTCGTGGATGCGCAAGGCCGCCTCCGCTCGCTGCGTCGTAGGCTCCTCTCGCCACTGGTGAAGCGCGATCTCCAGCGCGATCTCGAAGTACTCCTGGCGGAATGCGAAGAACCCCATGCGAACGTCTTCCCGCACCGTGGAGGCACGTTGATGCTCGACCGCTTCGAGAGCCGCTTCGATCCGAGAGGTGGCTTCTTCGAACCGCCCTAACTCGCGCAGCGCTTGGGCGCTACGCGCTTGGGCGGTTGCCGCCGCGCGAACATCGCCAACTTTTCGGAAAGTGACGAGCGCCGCATCGATTCTCCGCAGCCCCGAAGCTGGATCGCCGCCGATCAAGTCCAGATATCCGATCTCGACCTGGAGCTTAGCCTGGCGCCCTGTATCCCTGAGTTCTCGAACGATGGCGAGCGCCTCTTCGAAGGCCGCCCGTGCCGCGGTGAGATCGTTTTGGTGCCGACGAATTCCACCGAGGATCTGAAGACCGTTAGCGACCTGAACCAGTTTCTTGTGGCCGCGCAGGATCGGTAGCGCCTCCGCGACAAACCGATCCGCTTGATCGAGATCCTTGGCCTGCACACTCGCTCTGGCTTGCAGAAGGGTACTGATAGCCGCTGCCAGAGGGCTCTTTCCAGTCTCGGCGAGGCGCCGGGCGCTGGTCGCTTGATCTAGCGCTTCGCGGGACGAATGCATGGCGAGAAGAGCGCTCGCTCGGTCCCTCATGGCCGCAAGCCTCGTTCGGGGATCATGGGTACGTTCCAGAGCTAGCTCACAATCGTCCAGAGCTGGTTGTGGTAACCCGAGATCTAGATAGGATCGGCATCGATTTGCGGCATAGATGCTCAGGAACTCAGTGTTGTTCAGCCGTTGTGCAATGGACACCGCCTCGTTCAGGAAGGCGATCGAACGACCTGGGCGAGCTAGCGTCTTGCGCTCCCAAACGCCTGCTCTGTTGAGCATCTGGGCGAGCAG
>QIHU01000816.1 GCA_003231035.1 Acidobacteriota bacterium | reverse complement strand
ACGAAGGTCACCGTGCCATTGGCGGTTACACGGGCCGGAGTTCCCGTCGGCGCTCCGTAGTCAACCCCATAATGCGGCCGGTAGCGCTTGAGGACGGGATGAAAACGGCGCCGACTGAAACGTGAAGTCACCCGCGAAAACTTCAGCGGCGAACGCAGGAACATCTTCTTCAGCGGCCGACCCCGCGCGTCGTAATAGCTGGTGCCTTCGGTAAATCGATAGGCTTCCAGAATCTCACCTCGGTTCTCGTAGCGCAAAGCCACGACGGCACCGAGCGACGCGTACTCGCCATCGAGGAAGATCTCCTCGTAGAGAGCATGGAAGCGATCTCCCACCCTCAGATCGCGGGTAAAATCCAGATCCCACTGCAACACATCCGCCATCTCGTAAGCGAGCACCACCGGCGCCCCCGCCGTGCGCAGACCCTCTTCGAGCGACGACGACAGGGTCCCGGCGATCACCCGCCGTTCCACCGTGCGCACGTACTCTCGCCAGGTGCTCGTCCAACCGGAGTCCTCGCGGCTGAGATGAACCTTGCCGCGGTCTTCCACCCCGATCTCAAAACCGTTCAACCGAGCGTCCTCGTCAAAAAAGGCGACGTAGAAGCTACCAGCTTTGATCTTGCGAGGTTCAACGTAGCGCGCCAACTCGGCGGAAACCTCGTTCGCCTCACTGGCCGCGAGGCCCAATCCCGTGAACAGCGTACTCAACGTGTCCCCAGACTCGACTTCGAGCATGATGGGCAAAGGCTGGGCCAAGAGACGACGCTCCCAGTCCGCGGAGGCCGGAGGCTCCAAGATCTGGTCAGGATCAAAGGCGGGGACCCGCATCACCTGGAGAGGGAGAACTCGCGGCCGACTCCGCGCGCCCCACCAAACGAAGCCCAGAATCGCCACCCCAAGAATCAAAAGCGGTACGGCAACGGGGAACAACCGCGCCAATCCACTGTTACTGCCGCTTGATCGCATCGAGTTTTTGAAGATTTGGAGGGCTTTCCCAACTGCCCCGCGAAAGGGTACCACAGCCGGCTCGGAGTCTTCCAAGTTGAGCAGTGCGGGCTAGCGGTGGTGAAGAGGCGGAACGAGTTTCACCGCGGCCCCTAGAAGAACCTCGCCAAGGTGCTGTCCACATCGGCGGCGAAGCGGCCCTTATAGGGAATCTCGCCTTCCTTGAAGACCAGTAGACCGGGAAGCCAGGTGACCGCGTGCTTCTTCGAGAACGCGCCATCTTGATCCAGGAATACCGGAGCGCTCATCCTTTTGCCTGCTAGAAAACCGCGCGCGACTTCGGGTGATTCCTGAAAGTTGACCGTAATCACCCGCGCCTTGCTACCCCATCGAGCCTCGAGCTCGTTGACCTGCTCTGCAATCTTCCGGCAACGCGGTGACCAGGAAGCCCAAACGACGACAATCGTGGCGCCGTCGGTGAGCGCACTCTCGCGGAGTGGATCGCCGTCGAGGGCTGCCAACTCGGCCTGCGCCTCGAGATGGGAAGCTACCGACAACAGCACGAGAAGAAGATAGATCCACCATCGTCCTCTGAAACGGTCGTCGGCGTCCCAACCTTGCCGCGGGGAAGGGATTGATCGAGCTTTCATGGCGCCCTCCTCGGTCAATGAAGGGTCTGTCCGCCTCGACGGAGGCGCAGGGATGTGACGATGCGTAGGCGTAGAGCTGTTGGCGCCACCTGCCGTCCACACGAGCGCCGAAACACGATCAGCAGCTGCTGGGTGTAGCTCGCACGGCGAGCACATTGTGGACAATGGGCAAGATGGCTCTCAAACTGACCTTGGTCCGTTTGGTCCATCTCATCGTCGAAGAACAGGAAGAGAGTTTCCTTGACCTTCGTACAGTCCATTTGGGAGTGGCCTCCGGTTGGGGCGTCCGGCCGACATGGCCGGGTTCACGATAGTCTAACCTCTGTGCAGCCAGTGATATTCCTTATTACCTTCCCGGGTCCCGCCGTGTCTTGGCTCAGGGTGCGCCAAACTCGGTGGAGCCGGAAAGTTCCGCGCGTCCACGTGGACTAACCAGAGAGGTGGATGATTCAGGCCGGCCGTGAGCGCATTTTGGAGGGCTCGCCAGCCCGCAAGTACCCGTGGGCGCGGGCGTAGTTCAACATCGCGGCTTCCAGCAAGCGGCGCCCTCGATAGAGTCGGCTCATCACCGTGCCGACCGGCACTTCGAGAATCTCGGCGATCTCCTTGTAGGAGAAGTTCTCCAAGTCGGCCAGAACCACCACCATTCGATAGTCCGGCGGAAGCTCATCCATCGCCGCCTTCACGTGTTCATCCAGCACGTTGGTGAGAAACTCTTCCTCCGGGTTCTTGATCTTCCCCGTGGTCTCTTCGCTGAGTAGGCTCTCGAAAGACTCTTCAATATCCGAGAAATCGCTCTGCGGAGGGGCTTGCTGCTTCTTGCGGTAGTTGTTGATGAACGTGTTCTTCATAATTTTGAAGAGCCACGCCTTGAAGTTCGTCCCTTCCTGGAACTTGTCGTAGTAGCGATAGGCCTTGAAGTAGGTCTCTTGCACCAAATCTTCGGCGTCCTCGGCATTGCGAGTCATGCGATAGGCGGTGTTGTACAGAGAATCCACAAA
>QIHU01000774.1 GCA_003231035.1 Acidobacteriota bacterium | reverse complement strand
CGACTCCTCAGCGCTCGCCGCAACGGCGGAAATCGCCATCCACGGCAGCAAGGTTCCTAACAGGAGGCCGATTACAATTCGGTGCATCGCTAGATAGTATGCGACCGGTGGCTACGGGAAGTAGCCGCGCAATGTCGAGGCTTCCAGGCCTCGTCCTTCGACCTCGACCTCCACCCCGCGAAAACGGCTGTCGGTCTCGGAATTGGTCGACTGATAGGCGATCAAAAAGCGCGAGCGCAGCTCTTCTTGGATCACCTGGTAAACCTCGGTGAGTTGGTCGACCGAATCGATGAAGAAGCCGCGCCCGCCGGTTTCGGCGGCCAACCGGTTGAGTCGACGCCGAATGCCGGTCTCGCGGCGAGCTAGGTCGATACCGATGGTGTAGATCGTCACGCCGGCGCGACGGGCATACTCGAGGGTGTCGTCAAAACTGAAGCGGCTGCGCTCGTCCTCGCCATCCGAAATCACCAGCAAGGCCCGCTGGCCTTGGACGCCGTCAAAATAGAAGAGCGAGTAGATCACGCTGTCGTAGAGTGCCGTGCCCCCTTCGCACTTGAGCCCCGCCAGACCACCGCCGAAGGTGGCGAGGTCGTTGGTGAACTTGACCGCCAGGTGAGGACGATCGCTGAAGGTGATCAGCCCCAGTCGATCGCGCGCTTCGATGGTTTGCTCGAAGAAGGCCAAAGCCGCCTGCTGCGCGGTGATTAGGTTCTCCTCCATCGAGGCCGAGGTGTCGAGCAGGATGGCGGCGCGGATACTGCGATTCTCCACTTCCTCGAACCGGCGGATCTCTTGCTCCACTCCATCTTCGCGTACCGTGAAGTCGGCGCGCGTCAGCCCGGTGACCGGTCGCCGGTTGCGGTCGAGCACCAGGGTGTAGAGCTCGACAAACTGCACATCGACGTCCTCCACCAGACCTGGAGCGTTGATGAAGGAAGCATCCTCCACCTCCTCGCCCGTCTTCAAGTAGGCGACCGCGCGCACGTAGGCGACTTCCTCGTTGGGTAGCAATATGGTGTGGACCAAGGGCGGACCGTAGAGCGTCGCCATGCGATCTTCGTTGAGGAAGATCTCCACCCGGTCCAAGCGCTCGCCCTCGGGGACTTCGACCGTCGCCCGTACCCGTACCGCACCGGAGAACTGGCCACCGGGGCGCGGCTCCACCAAGCGCACCACAAACCGATACCCACCCGCGTTGACCACCAACTCGTCACTCGCCACCTCGTTGCCGGCGGCGTCCAAAGCGGCCACTCTAAGGGTCACCAGACGGGGCAGGAAGCCGAGGTCGAGTTCCACCGAATAGGGAGGCCCCACCTTGGTCAGGATCGGCTGATCGTCGAGTGAGAAAACCACCTTGTCGACTTGTTCGCCGATCACCTGGGTATCGAAGCGGATCAGTCCGGTGAGCATCTCGCCCAGCGGTTTGACCAACCGAATCGAGGTCTCGCCCGCGGCGATGGCCGCGTTGGCCTCGGCGAGGAGACGAGCGGTCTCCGGATCGGTCGTCGTCAGGCCGGACAAGGCCGCGGTCTGCTCCGCCCTAGGCACCGACAGGGATCTCTCCTGACGATGGAAACGGCCCGTGGCGAGCTCTTCCAGACGCAGAACGAGCGTGTACTCACCGGCGCGAAGATAGCGCTGGAAGACCAGCGGCATCTGGATTGAAGCGACCGAATCGGCCGGAACGTCGAAGCGATAGCGGAAGTGTTCGAAGAGCTCCTTGCCACGCAACACCTCACCATTGAGGACAAAGTTATAGACCCGATGCCCCCCCAACTCGGAAGGTTCCAACTCGCCCACCGGCACGGTGAGAACCCCTTCGAAGATCGTGCGCTGACCGTACCAGCCCGGGAAATCGAAGGTCAAAGAGGCCTCAAAAGTGCTACTGCCGTCCGGCAACTCGGTGGAGAACGAGGTGAAAGTCGGCAACCACTCGCGATTGGGTGGCACCGGAGGGGTCTGTACGCTGGCCAACAAAAGTTGGTAACTGAAGGGACCGTGCCTAGAAATGTCCCGGATGATCTCGAGAGCTGAGCCCTGTGCGTCCAAACAATCCTCGGGAAGCTCCACCCCGAAGATCCTCTGGAGAACTTTGCCGGAAATGGTATTGCCCGGCCGATCTCGAGGTTCCCCAATGCCTACTTGCAAGTCGCCCCGGCCTCGCCCCCTCCCCGTGCCCCGCCTCCGATCGCGTGGATCTCGAACCCCTTGCCCGGATCCTCGCCCACCGGCCATCCCTGGCTCCCAGAGACGCCACCGACGAGTCTCAACATCGTAGAAAAAAATCAGCGCGAACTGCCCCGAGTAGCGCTCGCTGTAGCGGTAGAACCACAACTCCACCCGCTGCCTCAGGGTCGTCGAGGCCATCTGCTGACAGCGCAGGATGGGCTCACCGTTGAGCAGCAGCACCCGAGCCCGTAGATCGAGAACCGTTCCAAACCACCGCCTGGCGAGTTCGACGCGATCCTCCCAGCGGTGGCGAAGCTCATTGCGGGCGGTGTCGGGATACGGATCGCGGGAGCGCCAGAAAGTGCGAATAAAGGCATCGCGCTGGTATTCGCGATGCAGAGTCAAGAAGGTCTCGCGTTCCTCCGCGGTGAGCA
>QIHU01000299.1 GCA_003231035.1 Acidobacteriota bacterium | reverse complement strand
AGCGGACCCTCGCCGAGGTCGAGACTGAAACCACCCTGAGCCGCGACGCCATCTACGCCTGGCGCAGCCGTCTGCGCCGCCTGGCGGGCCAGTTGTGGCGATCCCTGCTTGTCGAAGAGGAAACGCTGATTAGAAGCGGAACCGGTGGAAGCGGCTCCGATAGAAGTGGCACTGTCAGAAACGATCCCTGGGTCGCGAATGACAAGGAAGGATGACGAGATGGAGGACCAACAACTACTCGTGCGACTGGCGGATACAGCCCGTGAGGCCGATCGCGAGGAGCACCAAGGGGTCGATCCGCGCTGGGATGAGCTGGCGGCCGGCAGCCTTTCCACCGCTGAAGTCGAGGCGTTGCGCACCGACTCCAAACGGCGGCTGGGAGCCAACCGGACAGCGGAGCTCTTCGATCTCTTCAACCCATTGGGAACGGAGTTTCAGCAGCGAGTCCGCGAGTCGATCCGGGAGCAAAGCAGGTTTGCCGCCTCGGCGACCCAGCGCGGCGAGAGGCAAGAACCGACCACGGCAACTCCGCCAGCCACACCCCGCCTCGGCTGGCGGCGCGCTTCGGGATGGCTGGCCGCGGCCGCGGTGGTCCTGGTGGCCGGTACCCTTCTGCTGCGCGAGCGCACCTCGCCCACCCCGCTGGTCGAGTACACCCCGACGCTGGCGGGCGCGGTGGTCGAACAGCGCGGACCGGCCGACCCCGGCATCGCAACGCCCTACCGGTTCGTCACCGGCAACCGCTTCGCCCTCACCTTGCGGCCGGCAACTTCGGTTGCGAAACCGGTCGAAGTGCGCACCTTCCTCACTCACCGAGGCGCGCTGCGCCCATGGCCGGTTGCCGCCCAGGTCGCGGCCAGCGGCGCGGTGTCAATCGCGGGAAGAGTGCCGGACGAGATTCCTCTGCCCACGGGCCGATCCCAGCTCTGGGTCGTCGTCGCTCGAACGGGGGAGCTACCCCGCGACGGCCAGCTCATCGAGGACCTTGGGGGACGCCATTCCTCGGCCGAAGGCCCCATCTGCGAGCCGCTTACACCCTCGGTCTCGATTTGCCAAGTCTCGGTCCTCTTCGAGGAATAGCCACCTTTGCACCGCCCGACTCGCCGCCCGGCCGTCTGGATCCTCCTCCTGGCTATGCTGACTCTCCAAAGCTGCCGCCAGCCGGGCGCTCGAGGGTCCCGAGCTGCACGTCGAATTCACCGGCTGCAAGCGGGTCCGCGTCGGCCCGGTCTGCGTGATGCCGGAACCGGATTCGTTGCGTTTGTGGATCCGAACCGAACCGGGAGCAGAGCTGCGCCTCAACGGCGGGCCGCTGCCGGAGGAGCAAGTGCAGATCGATGGCGGCACTCGCATCATCGTCAAGCTCAGCCCCAAGGACCACCAGGTCGAGATCACCGCTCGCCAGGGTAGCGTCACCACCGTGTGGCACCTGCCGATCGACTCCACGCCAAGGCCGGCCTGGTACTGGCAAGCGAGAGGGCTGATGCAAGCCGGCGAAATCGGCAATGCCCGCGGGCTAGTGGAATCCAAGACCTCCTCAACGGAGCCATCCGAGCGCGGCCTGGCGCTGAGTTTCCTCTCCCGGCTCGACCTGTCGGTCGATCCTGAACGCGCCAAAGAGCGGCTACGCGCCGCGATCACCGCTCGCCAACTGTCGGGGGAGTATTCAAGCGAGATTCGCGACGCCTCGACCCTCGCCTTCCTACTGCTGGAAGAAGAGCAGACGGGAGAAATGCGGCAGGTTCTCGAACGCTTGCCTGATCCGGCCGGGCACGCGGATTCCGCCTTCTTTGTCGCCTTCCAGCGTGGTCAGCTCGCTGATCGCACCGGCGACCTCCGAACCGCCCGCCGCGAACTCACTGCGGGCTCACGACAGGCGACCCGCCTCGGTCTCGACGAACTGCGGCTCCGCATTGAAGGGCAGCTGATAGTGACCCTTGCCGGCCTCGGTCGCTTCGCCGAAGCAGTCGACCTCTGGCAGGGAACCGGCGCGATCAACAATGGCCTAAATCCAGATGCGCTCGAGGGGTGCCTAGCGGGCCAGTTACTGAATAACCGAGCGTGGACGCTTCTGCTCGCTCACGAGGCCGGCGAACCGAGCCCGGACCCGGTAGTTCTATTACGTCGAGCTATGCAACTGATCGACAGCGAGTGCCAAAACCTACCCGAAGAAGCGTCAAACATCCGCCTCAACCTTGCGCTTGGCGCCGTCCAACGCGGGGATACGGCCAGCGCGCGACGTTGGTTGAAGGAGGTGGATGAGGAACTCGGCGAGAAGCGATCCGGTTGGTACTTCTGGCGCCAGGAGATCGAGGCCCGTCTCGAACTTGGCCAAGGGAAGACAGACCAAGCAGTTCAACGCTACCGTCTTCTGGAGCACCAAGCAGGTCAAGCGCTGGCGCCGAAGGCTAGGTGGCGAGCTCTCTTCGGCCAGGGTCAAGCGCTCGCACAAATGGGAAACCTTGCCGAGGCACTCGACGCGTTGGAACGCGCTGATGCGCTACTCGATCATGAGTTACTCCTGGTACCCATGCACCAAGGGCGAGACAGTTTCCTCGCCAGCCGCGAGGTTGCAACCCAGCGGTACCTAGACATTCTCTTGACCACCGGCCGCGATGCTAAGGCACTCTCTGTCGTACGCCGAGCAAGGTCACGCTACCTGCGTAGCCTCCGACGTTTTGTGCAAGTGGCTGCGCTCCCGCCCATGCAACGGGCCGAGTGGGATCGCACTCGAATCGACTACCAAGCAGCACGCGAACAAATGGACGCCACCGCCGAGCGCCGCTGGCAACTGCCTGACGATCAAGTCGAGCTTGCGTTGGCCTCCCACGGACAGCGCCTGCGCGAACTCGCCGGCCGGCTCGACAGCCTCTTCTCACAACTCGGTCCGATACAGGAGGACAACGCGACAGCGACCGAAGCCGTCTTACGCCCGCGACAAGCCGGAGAGTTACTCCTCGCCGTGCATCGTCTCCCGAAGGGTTGGGCGGCGATCATGGAGGGGGACGACGGAGTGCACAGCGTCAGACTCGGCGACCTCGACCCCACCCACACTAACCCAGCAGAACTCGGCCGGCGGCTGCTAGCACCGTTCGCGGCTCAGCTACGCCATGCCACGATGCTGCGTGTGCTCGTCTCGGGAGCGATGCATACCGTTGACTTCCATGCTCTGCCTTTCGCCAGTATGACCTCCGAGCAAGCCATCCTGGCCGACACGGTGGCGGTAACCTACGGAGCCGACCTGCTCGCTCCCCCGCGATTCCGAAACGAGCGGCGAGCTACTCAAAGTCTGGTCGTAGGAGATCCATCCGGCAATCTGCCGGCGGCGCGCGACGAGGCGAAGGCTATTGCCCGCACTTTGGCCAGCGGTTCGAGTGGAAACAGACCTGCAACTCCTCTACCAGCGCCGAACGTAAGTCTACTGCTCGGCGAAGAAGCTACACCCGGCGCGGTGCGCGGCCAGCTTCTCAGCAGCGGCTTATTCCACTATGCCGGCCATGCGCGCTACGAGGGCTGGGAGAGTTACCTGCCGCTCGCAGCACAAGGGCGCTTGACCGTCGACGACGTGATGACGCTAGACCGGGCACCGGACCGAGTGGTGCTCGCCGGCTGCGATACCGCCGCCAGCACCCATAGCCGTGGTGTCACGTCGATCAGCTTGGCCCACGCTTTTCTGGTCGTCGGCGCCGAAGAGGTGGTCGCCGCCACCCGACCGGTGAGCGACCGCGAGAGTGCCCTGCTGTTCGAATATTTCTACCGGGTGCTGCCCGAGG
>QIHU01000407.1 GCA_003231035.1 Acidobacteriota bacterium | reverse complement strand
GGCCACGGTTGAGCCAGTGGGCGAAGAAGCGGGCCGAGTAGCGCCAGGAGCCGGCGCCGTAGCCACCGGCCAGGAGGACCACCAGGGCCGGGTTGGTGGAGGGCGGCGCGGCGAGGGTGTCGAGCACGAACAGGTCGCGTTTGAGCAGGCCGTCGGCGGTGATGCGCCAGTCCCCCAGTCGGTCGTCTTGGGCCGGGTCGTCGCCAGCCAGATAGAAGACGAGACCGGGCCGGACCTCCCGCACCACCGCGGGTAAGTAGTGGCGCACTGCTTCTAGGTAGGCTTCGTCCTCGACGCCGCTGCCCAACGCGATGGTGGTGGCGCCCAGGGCGGCGGCATTGCCCCAGTCGGCGTTGTGGATCGAGAAGGTGTGGACGGTGGGATCGTCGGCGAAGATGTCGCGGGTGCCGTTGCCGTCGTGGAGATCAAGATCGATCACTAGGATCGGTTCCGTGAAGCCACCCGCGCGGGCTTCGGCGATGGCCACGGCGACGTCGTTGAAGGCGCAGAAGCCCTGGCCGTATTCGGCGTGCGCGTGGTGCAGGCCACCGCCCAGGTTGACCACTTGGCGCCCGCTGGCGAGCGCCAAGCGGGTGGCGAGAAGGGTACCGCCGGTCATCGTTCGTTGGACGGAGAGGAAGCGGTCCTCGGTCGCGGGAGGAACTTCGTAGCCGAGGATTCGCTGCGTGCCGCCCGGTTGCAGCACCGCTGCCAAGTAGTCTTGGGAATGCACTTGCCCCAGTGCCCGCAAGGAGGCGCGCCGCGGCCAGCGCACATTCTTAGCCTTGATCAGCCCCTCGTGCACCAGGAAGGTCAGGATATTCTCGGCGCGGTGGGGGTCGTAGGGGACCCCTGGTAGATCGAGGCGATACCGACTGCTGTAAATGAAGGCGACGCGCGCCGGCACGAAGCGGCGCAGCCATCGCCGGCAGAGGCGGCGCAGAGCACTCATCTATGGCGCGCCACGGAGCGCCTGTCGCTCGCTGGTCAACATCGCTGATCTCCATCGTTGATTGGACTCGACGTTACCGCATCTGGAATTCCAAGCTGCTCGCGCGGTGTGCTAGTGCCTTGGGCCTGTTCCCAGGATCCCCATGGCGAGGTCTGATATCTTGAGACGAAATTCGGAACCCAAAACTGCGGCTTGCGACCGGGGAGCCGCTGCGCACCGGAGGGGAAGAACGATGCCCGATTCGGTCACCGTGGTGACACGCCAATCTTGGGGTCGCCGTTTGCGCGGCTCGTTCAAGGGAATTCTGGTCGGCTTGGTGATGGTGGTGGCCTCGATGTGGCTCTTGTTCGCCAACGAGGGGCGGGCGGTGCAGCGGTACAAGGCGCTGCAGGAAGGGGCCCGCGAGGTGGTCTCGATCGGCGCCGATCGGGTCGACCCGGCTACCGAGGGCAAGCTGGTTCACCTATCCGGGAAAGCGACCACCGCCGGTACCCTGCGCGATCCGCAACTCGCGGTGGCGGCGCGGGCGATTCATCTCAAACGCCAAGTGGAGATGTACCAGTGGTTGGAGAGCACTCAGACCGAGACGAAGAAGAAGGTTGGAGGTAGCACCGAGACGACGACTACCTACAGCTACAACACCGGCTGGTCAGGGCGACCGGTCGAGTCGAGCTCGTTTCAAGAGCCGTCCGGTCATCGCAACCCCACTTCGATGCCCTACTCGTCACGCACGGTCTCGGCCGACAGGGTGACCTTGGGGGCTTTCGAACTTTCACCGGGGTTGATCGAACGTATCGACCGGTGGGCGAAGCTCGAGGTGAGTTCCACCGCGGGGTTGCCGGAGGATCTGCGACGGAGCGCGCGGGTGCATGAGGGAGGTTTCTACATCGGTCGAAACCCGAGCGCACCGCGGGTCGGCGACCTTCGAATCTCGTTCCGGGTGGTGCAACCGACCACGGTGAGCGTGGTGTCGCGCCAGGCGGGGCACACCTTCGCGCCCTACCAGACCCGTTCCGGTAGCTCGGTGGAGCTATTGCGCATCGGCCTGGCCAGTGCCGAAGAGATGTTCGCGGCGGCGCGGCGGGCGAACAAAGTCCTCACTTGGTTCCTGCGCCTTGCCGGTAGCTTGATGATGATGCTTGGTTTTCTGATCGTCCTACGCCCGCTTTCGGTCCTTGCCGACGTGTTGCCCATCCTCGGCAATCTGGTCGAAAAAGGGAGCGCGGTCTTGGCCTTCGCCCTCGCCCTGCCGATAGCCTTGACCACCATCGCCATCGCCTGGCTAGCCCAACGGCCGCTGCTCGGGATCGCGATCTTGGCCCTCGCCCTTCTCGCGTTGGTGTTCCTGGTGCGCAAGGTCCAGCAGGCGCGCCGAGCGGCCGCCGTGGTCCACAAGCCAGGAACCTACGCGCCCTCGGAGCCATCGCCGGCTGCGCCGTCGCTACCGCCTCTGCCTTCTATTCCTCCACCACCGCCACCGCGGGACTGATCAGCTTTCTCAGATTTTCTCTCAACGCTCTGGCGCCACCGGCAGTAGTACAGGTGAGACGTGAGAAAAACCGAGGGAAAACCTGTTGTGGAAGCCGTGAGTTCAGCCTTGTTTGGGAGTCGAAGGGTCGCGACGCGATCGAAGGACCGCGAGGTGCCCGAGCTAGACACCGAAGGAGCGGCTT
>QIHU01000420.1 GCA_003231035.1 Acidobacteriota bacterium | reverse complement strand
TGAGCTGGCGCTCGGCGGCGGTGCGCGCTTCGTCGGCCTTGGCGAGGGAGTCATGGATGAACTCTTCGCGCGCTTGAAGCTGGCTGAGGATTGGGCCCCAGGCGAACTTGCCTAGAATGAAGAGGACGATACCGAAGATCAGCACCGTCCAGAAGACGTTGCCGATGTCTCCAGCGAAAAGGCCACCCTCGCTTTTCCCTTGCTCCGCGGCCCAAGCCGGAACGGCGGCGCAGAGCATGCCGAAGGAGAGAAGAAGCTGGTGGAAGCGTGATCGTTTTTTCATAGCTCGAAATCCTTGCCGACGGTGAACACGGGATTGGTCTTGGTGGTTCGACGATAGCCGGGAGCGACAAAAGTAGTCGCTCCCGGCAAGCGTCGAAGAAAAGGCTAGAGCACCGCCAGCAGCGCGACGACGACGGCGAACAAGGTCGCGCCTTCGATGAGCGCCGCGGTGATGATCATCGCGGTGTTGATTTGACCCGCGGCCTCGGGTTGGCGGGCCATCGACTCGACAGCGCTACCGCCAATGCGACCGATACCGGCAGCTCCACCCATGATCACCAGGCCGGCGCCGATCGCGCCGCCCAGCTTACGGGCACCGTCAGTGGTTAGGAAGGTTCCGTGCTCAGCAGCCATCTCAGCCTCGGCGGCGGATGCGGCGGTAGCCGGAATCAACATCAGGACGAAACCGGCCAGGATCATTCCCAGCGCGACAAGCGCTCTTTTCTTAGTCATCAGTCTAACTCCTGTACTTTCTTTTCTTGGTGGCCATGCGAGGCTAACCACCGATCTCGAAATCGCCATCGCAGTCACGCCTCACGGCCCGCGTGCCCCGCGCATGTCCGGGCATGGCGATTGGTTCTGTGAATTCTCAACTCAGTGGGCCGCGGCCTCCTCGTGATCGTCGTGGTGGAAGACGACCGACTGCCCGATGAAGAGCGCGGTCAGAAAAGTGAAGATAAAGGCTTGCAGGAAGGCGACGAAGATTTCCAGCATCATGATCGCTACGCTGCCGAGGACCACTGGAATGGCGATCGGCGCGCCCAACTGCCACCCACCGGAGGAAAAGGCGCCGAGTACGAAGCTCAACAGAACAGCAAGCAGGATGTGGCCGGCCACCATGTTGGCGAATAGCCGGACCGCCAGGGCGAAGCCCTTGGCTAGTAAGCCGACAATCTCGACCGGAACCAAGATCGGGGCGAGGTAGGCCGGCCCGGGATTGAAGTGCTTGAGATAGTCGAGACCACCGATGCGTAGGCCATTGACGACCATCATGATCATGGTGAGCACCGCCATCGTGGCGGTGACCCAAATGTTGGCGGTCGCGGTGCCGCCGATGTGAGTGCCCACCAGTCCTGAAAGCGGCGCGAAAGGGATCAGACCCAACAGATTGAGCGTCAGAATGAAGAAGAAGACGGACCAGATGTACTTGATGAACCGGTCCGTGTGCTCAAACAGTACCGGGCGAGCAATCTCGTCGCGAAAGTAGGCGCAGATCATTTCGATCAAGTTTCCAGGGCCGCGCGGCACGAGCATGTTGAGCCGGCTGCCACCTCGCGTTTTGCGCACTGCGATGGGTAATAGTACGATCAACAGTAGGCTACCCAAGATCATCATCAAGATGTGATCGCTCATCAAAGTGACCACCCCTTCTGGAGTGAAAAAGCCGGGCTCGACTTCCTTTACCGTGATGGGGTGTTGCACGATGTGGCTGAGGGGACTATCGCTTGAAGCGGCTCTCATTGCGTTCTACTCCGAGGGACGTGTGCTTTGGGCGGCGCGAAGCGCGAAAACGGTGTCGACACTCAAGAAGGCTAGATGGCTAAGGGCGATCCAGATCAAAAACGGGGTGCGTTGAAACCAACCTGAAAGCGCCAGGGCGAGGGCGAAGGTCAGGATGGTGACGAAGCGGATTAGCATCGAGCCCAGCGCACGGGTCGGAACGGTTTGAGGATCGGACCCCGGTTCGATGGTCACCAGCGGCAGCGAGCCGAGTAGCGAAGCCACCATGCTCACCGCGAGCCCTGCCACCATCGCTCTGATTGCCCCTTGACCAGCCAATCTCACCGTGGGTGCGTAGCCGAGCAAGAACAATCCGACGGCGACGGCGAGGGTAAGACCGAACATGCGGGCGAGTCGTTGGGCGCTGCTCATGATCGCTTGGGACTCAACCTTGTGGGTTGACAACCGCGCTGACGCGGGGTCGCTCAATCCGTCTTTGTATCTGTATTTGTAGTGGCAGCGGTGCTTTCGAGTGATGCTCGAAGCGCGGCCTTGATCAAGTTGAAGAGACCTCCAACGATTCCCAGGAGCACACAAATCAGTAGGCCCCAGGGTTGGCTCTTGAAATGCCGGTCGATCCAGTAGCCCAGTAAGGCGAAACCTAGGATCGCGGCGGCGAGTTCGAATCCGAGAGAAGAATGGCGAACCCAGTTCGGGCGGCGTTGCTTCCCCAATTTATCGTCCACATTGTGTTTTTGCTGAGTTCGGAATACGCGACCGATCAGGGTACTGAAACTAGCGCGCGCGAAGCGCTCCGTTGCCACCCGAGGTTCCGTCGCGGTGGACGGAGCATAACAACTTAGGCAAGCGGGTTCAAGGCATGCGGGGTGGTATTTCGGCGGACT
>QIHU01000056.1 GCA_003231035.1 Acidobacteriota bacterium | reverse complement strand
GCGGCGAGAGCCGACTTGCGCACTTTCCTATCACCACCTGCACGACCTGTGGGCAACACTACTTTGTGACCTTCTTGAAGGACTTCGAGTTTTCCGGGAAGGTTCCGGGTGGCGGTGAGGCTCACGGTAACGGGTCGTACTGGGAGCCTCTGGAAGAGGCGCAGGGTGGCTGTAGGATCGTCATGACTGACCGGATCGTCGGGGGGAGCGACGACGAGGCCATCGAGGAACACCGGCGCACGGCCGCGCTTTACTTCTGCCGGCACTGTGGCGCGGCACATCCCGATGCAGTGACGCGCTGCCGGCACTGCGGCGCATTGGGTGACAGCGTCGGGCTCTTCGCCGTGCGCCAGAAGAAGGACCACCCCGGCCACCTCACCAGTTGCCTTTCCTGCGGCGCCAACGGTCGCCGCTTAGGCAGCCGCTACCGCGAGCCGGCACGTCCGGTTCGCGCCACCAATGTCGCCGATGTCCACGTGCTCGCCCAAGACATGGTCCACCACTCTGAGCGCCCGAGGCTTCTGGTCTTTTGCGACAACCGTCAGGACGCGGCCTTCCAGGCCGGCTGGATGAAGGACCATGCCCGGCGCTTCCGTCTGCGCGCGTTGATGGCGGACGGGATCAGCAACGGCGCCGTTTCCATCGGCGACCTGACCCACCACCTGGATGACATCCTCAACGGCGACGAAGCGCTCTCCCGTGCGCTCGTTCCCGAGGTCTGGCAGGTGGTTCGCAAGGAGGGCGGAGGGGGCCGGCACGAGCAGGAACGCCGCAAGTTCCTCCGCATCCAGGTGCTGCGCGAGGTCACGCTGTCGGCCCGCCAGGCGATCGGCCTCGAGCCCTGGGGCCGAGTGAAGGTCGAGTACGAGGGTCTGGAGGTATCGCTGCCGTGGATTCAGCAAAACGCCAACACCCTGGGGCTCCCGCCCGAGGAGCTTCGCGAGGGCGTGGCGAGCCTGCTCGATTACCTGCGGCGCAAACGGATCCTCCACGATCCAGAACGTGAGATATTTACCAAGTACTGGAGGGACGGCGACCTCGAGATCCAGCAGGGCTATCTCCCGCAGATGGGCAATCCCGTCGGCACCAAGCTCCGGCGCACCGGGGAAGAAAACGGCGACCCGAAAGCCAGGCCGCTGATTGCCCAGTGGCTTAGCGACCGCGGCGATACCACGATTCGACAAATCGCCGGGAAGTGGGGTGTCGAAGCCGACGAGGTCGAGGCGTTCTTGCAGGGCCTCTTCGCATTCCTGAAGGAACAGGGATTCCTGAAGCCCGTGCGCCTCAAGGGCTCCAAGGGCAAGCCGCTTCCGCATGTGAGCGAGATCTACCAGGTCGATGCCGACCGCCTCCGGTTGCGAGAGAATCACGGGGTTTGGCGCTGCCGGAGTTGCCGTCGCCGGACGACCCGCCGGACACCCCACCAGCGCTGCCCGGCGTGGCGCTGCACCGGTGGTCTCGAGTTCGTGCGCGAGGACCCGGATAGCTACGACCTCCAGCTCCTCGACCAGGGTTACTCCATGCTCCGGCCCGAGGAGCATACCGCCATGGTCCCGCACGACGAGCGGGAACGCCTCGAAAACCTCTTCAAGGGCGAGTCCGAGGCGGTGAACTGCTTCGTCTGCACTCCGACGCTCGAAATGGGCGTGGACATCGGCAAGCTCGATGCCATCCTGATGCGCAACGTGCCGCCGTTGCCGGCGAACTACTGGCAGCGCGCGGGCCGCGCCGGGCGCCGGCACCGCATGGCGGTGGATCTCACCTATTGCCGGCCCGTATCACACGATCGCGCCTATTTCGCGGATCCGCTGAAGCTGCTGATGGGCCGCATCGATCCGCCCGCCTTCAACCTGCGCAACGACCTCATGGTTGCCAAGCACGTCCACGCCACCCTCATCACCCGCCTGCACCAGTACGTGTCTGACGAAGCGCGAACGAGGGCCGAGCGCGAGCAGATCGAGGGTGTTTTGCGCGACTGCCTGCCCCAGCGCATCTCGCACTACCTCTTCGAGGAGAATCTCGTCCGGGAGACGCCCTTCGACCTTTCACCGCTCGAGCGGCTCATCGAAAGCAATTTCGAAGATCTCACCCGCACCGTCGAGGACGTCTTCAGACAGGGTTGGCCCGAGACGGATGCCGAAGTCACGAGCCTCGAGGTGCTGCGGGCACACGTGGAGGGCATGACATCCGGGCTCGCCGAGGTCATCGCACGGCTGCGACGGCGGCTGCGCTGGGCGATGAGCCAGATCGAGCGCCTGAACGCGTTGCGGGCCAAGCAGGCCGATCTCGAACCCGCGGATGATGCGCTCTTCAAACGCTGTGATCGCCTGCTCAAGCGACTCAAGGGGACCGCACGCCGCACGCGGCGTGAAGCGGAAGGCTACGACGACGTCAACACCTTCGGGGTGCTGGCCGCTGAGGGGTTCCTGCCCGGCTACGGGCTCGAGGTCGGCTCGGTCCTGGGAAGCGCCGAGATCCCCTTTTGGCGCACGGGGGCAATGGACTTCGTGCTGCCCCGCGCACCCAGCGTGGCGCTGCGCGAGTACGTGCCCGGCAACCTCATCTATGCCAACGGCAATCGCTTCGTCGCCCGCCGCTTCCACCGTGACATAGACGAGGATCGCATCGAGATGCCCCG
>QIHU01000426.1 GCA_003231035.1 Acidobacteriota bacterium | reverse complement strand
TGCGCGAAGTGCGGACCATTCGGCTGCGGGGGCGGCGCTCGATGGTGAGGGCCGAACTCCTCGACAGCAGCGGCTGCCTGCCGGTGGTCTGGTTCAATCGGCCATACCTAGCTCGCCAAGTGGACGCACAGGCGGAATATCTGCTGCACGGTCAGGCCCGCGCCGGGCGCGGCGGCGCTCTCGAACTACTCAATCCGAGCTGCGAGCGCACCGATCGGCTCGCTGAACAGGGAAGGTGGACACCGCTCTATCGGTCGTTGGCTCCCGGTCTGGGGCCGGCCTTGGTGCGCGACCTAGCGCGGCGAGCGTTGCTCTTGGTGGAGGAGAGCTGGAAGAAGAGGAGTGGCGGCAACCCGGCCGCGGATCCTCTGCCCCGTTCTCTGCTCGAGAGATATCGCTTGCCCACCTTGGTAGATTCGCTGATCGCTCTCCACCACCCGAAGGACGACGCCGACGGGGAGGCCCTCAACAACCGGTCAACCCCGTACCACCAGCGTCTGATCTACGGGGAACTGCTGGCCTTGCAGCTGCGCTTGGCGATGCGGCGGCGAGAAGTGCGCTCGATTCGGGGGTATCGCTATCGCGGGAACGAGGTCGTCACCACCCTCCGCGAGGCCCTGCCCTTTCGACTCACCTCCGCCCAAGAACGGGTCACCGCCGAAATCTTTCACGATCTTCACCGACCCGCGCCGATGCGGCGTTTGCTCCAGGGAGACGTCGGCTGTGGCAAGACGGTGGTCGCCGCCTTGGCGATGGCGGAAGCGCTGGCCAGCGGCCACCAGGTGGTCTTGATGGCGCCCACTCAACTTCTGGCGGCGCAACACCACGCCGTCTTGCGCGGCTTGCTGGGCGAGCGCTGGCGCATCGCCCTGCTCACCGGCTCGACCCACTCGGCGAGCGAGCTGCGAGAGCGTTTGCGCGGCGCCGAAATCGATCTCGCGGTGGGGACCCACGCCTTGTTTCAAGACTCGGTCGACCTTCCGCGGCTGGCCTTGGTGGTGATCGACGAGCAACACCGTTTCGGGGTCGGTCAGCGCCAGGCCCTTCTCGACAAGGGAGCGAGAAGCGACCTGCTGGTGATGACGGCGACGCCGATTCCGCGCTCGCTGGCCTTGACCAGCTACGGCGATCTAGACATCTCGCTGCTCGACGAACTGCCCCCCGGCCGCCGCCCGGTGGTCACCGAATTGGTGGCCGCGAGCCGGCGTGACGAGGTCCTGTCGCGGCTACGCGCCGCCGCCGAGGCGGGCGAGCAGGGCTACGTGGTCTACCCGCTGATCGAAGAGAGCGATGGGGTGAGCGCGGCAGCGGTGGAGAAGGAAGGGCGGCGGGTTCAAGAGGCGTTGGGCGGCGTGGCTTCGGCCTTTCTTCACGGTCGCATGGCGGTCGATAGGCGGCTCGAAATCGTGCGTGCCTTCGCCGCTGGCGAGCTGCGGGTGTTGATCGCGACGACGGTCATCGAAGTGGGTGTCGATATCCCCGAGGCCAGCTGGATGGTGATCGAAAGCGCCGAGCGCTTCGGCCTCTCCCAACTCCACCAGCTGCGCGGCAGAGTAGGACGAGGGGGCCAGGAGGCGCACTGCATCGCCCTCTACGGCAAGTCCAGTCTGAACCAATTAGGTGACCTGGCGCGGAGCCGCCTAGAGCACTTTGCGGCCACCACCGATGGCTTCGAAATCGCCGAGGCGGACCTCGCGCTGCGCGGCCCTGGAGACTTGGCGGGGACTCGGCAAGCGGGGGGCGCAGCCCTCAAGGTGGCGGATCTCGTGGAGGATCGGCAATGGCTGGAGCGGGCGACGAAGGATAGCCGGTGGCTCCTCGACCATGCTGAGAAAGAGACGCTAACTCTCTTGATGAGCCCCCCATCGATTTAAAAAAGGGCGACCCAAGGGCCGGCAATTCGATACACTCGCCGCGCTTCGCCACAACTAGGAGATTTGTCTGATGATGGGACGTTCGCTGTTGGTCGTCGGTGTCTTCGCCACTCTCGGAATGATCGCCACCGCCGTGGTGGCCTACCTCGGCCAGCCGCTCGCGGTGCACCTGATGCTGGGCTTGGGCTCCGCCCTCCTGCTCCTCTTTTCCCACTGTTGGATCATGTTCTACCTGATCGGCACCGGCAAGGCGATCAAAGAGGCGGTGGCCGAACACTCGCTAGACACCGCCGTCCTCGAGACCACCAGGAGCTTCAAAATGCGGACCAACGGCTGGATGATGATCGCCATGGGCCTCTGCATGGCCACCTTCATCCTCGGCGGCGGGGTCTACACCCAGACCCTGCCCATCTGGCTCACCCTCGTCGCCCAGATCAAGACCCTGTGGATCGAGCACCAGGTGTTGACCGAGAACGAACGGCTGATGACGAGGTTGGACCGCCAGGTGGCGTAGGGTGGCTAGGCAGCGGGTGCCTTAGCGACTCGCATCTCGAGGTGAATCGCGATCTTCATTCCAACTGGCGCGGAGGATCTAGCGGAAACCAGTCTTGGAGTTGACTTCGCAATCGTAGGAAGGAGCGATCCTGGCATCGCTTCGTGCTGACCCTACTGGCGAGATCTCGGTAGATCGATGACGATCGGGGTCGCCTGACTTCCCGCAACGCCCATTCGAGCGCTGCCTTGGGATCCGCCGGTTTCAGAGAGTTTCTGTCCCATAGATCCTGTCCTTCCAAAGCCTCTCGCAAGCCAAGACTTTGGTTTACCCAACCGAGCGCCAAGGCGACGTGGGGCGAGTCGCTGAAGATCCAGATCTCCAATTCCGGATCGATCACAACTGGAACCGACCAGCCCGCCATTTCCTCAAGCTGGAACTTATCTTCAAGTTGTCGCTCGAGTTCCTCGGCCGTTTCCTCTGGATTGCTTTCCCAGTCATGATCGAGAATCACAAGAGCGTGATTGGCGGTGGTGCGAAACCCTCTCAGCAGCTCCGAGGCGTGATGGAAACAGCCTGGATCCTTGCCCGGATGGACGTGAATCTCCCAGGTGATCGGCCGGATGCCGAGTGCCTGGGATCGCGACAATAGTGAAGAGAGGGTAGCCTCAATGTTCTTGTCCGCAACGATGCAGACGAGATCAATCAACCCAAAACTCCAGCAGCGAGCAGGGTGCCGAGGTCGACAGAGCCCTTCCATTGAAGTAGACGAGGGTGCTCAGATCCGAGGACCATGTCCGTGGCTCCTTCGTCGGTGCGGGCGAAACAGAGGATCTGTTCAAGCTTGGCCAGACTTGCGACAAGCGGAGAGTGTGTGGCAAGAAGGACCTGAGCGCCATACACCGACATGAGTGACTGGAGTACCGTTTCTACAGCACGCGGGTGAATTCCGTTTTCGGGCTCCTCGACTAGGTAAATGCCCGTCGGGTCTGGGAGATACGCAAGCAACGTTAGCGCCAACAGGCGCAGGGTACCATCGGACACTAGCCAAGAAGGGGCTTCTAGGCCACTCCGGTAACGCAGTACCAAATGTCGATGCCGGTCCTCCTCCCGTTCGCGGGTGGTGATGCTTTCGATGTCGGGGAGCGCCTCGCGAACGTGCTTCACCCACATCGTGTGCCGATCTGGGTGCTCAGTCTCGAGGCTATGTATGACATGAGGGAGGTTGGAGCCGTCTGGGAGGTAGGCTCGAGGCCGGCCAGGCGGACAGGGGCGCCGCATTTCCTCGCTCGAGAGGACAATCCGCTGAACTCCGGCTTCGAGCATCTCTCGAAACCAGGTCGCGGCGGGAAAACGCTCCTCGTCCGCCGGTAGGCTCGCCAACGCTGATTTGCTGGCACTGATACGGAATGGACTGTTCCAGCCAGAGGTCTCCGACAGAAACATGACTCGCTCTGGCTCTTCACTGCGGGAGACAACCTTCTTCCATCCCGTGGGTGCGCGCTTGCGTGGTTGATGCACAATGATGCTCTCTGGTGGCTGCGGCGGTTCCGGAAAGAGTGATGCTTGGGCTAGACTCGCTGACGACGTAGTCGACTGTCCGGGCTTGATCCACAAAGTTTCACTAACGATCCGCAGTGGTCCTGACACTTCCACCGCCACCTCGTAACGGCAGGCCGCGAGTTCGCCATTTTTTCGTGCAGTCCGCCGCTCCTTTGGGATTGCCATCTCCACGGCAAGTTCAAAACGATCTCCCCGCCGCATCCAGGTCAGGTGTCGGCCATCGATCGCCCGCAACGGGATGCCCCTGCGAGGGGCGCCTCCAATCGCATCCTCAAGGCCGACGCTCAGCAGATCGCCGAGAAACGCCACAACATCGAGAAAGGTAGACTTGCCGCTTGCGTTGGGTCCTACGAGAACATGGAAGGGTCCGAGCGCCTGGGAAGCATAACGAAGTGAACGGTAACCGAGAGCTTCAACGCGGATCGCCCCACCGTTCGGCATTGTGGTTCCCCGGCGGTTCATGTTTGATCTTCCTCGCTTCCGAACAAAGTCGCTTGTTCAGTTCGTAGGTGTGAAGGTTCGCACGCCAGCCGTGCACTCATCGGCTGGTTCTTACCGAGATGGCCACAGGGTAGCTCATTGGCGACGCCTGGGTCTCTCTCGCGGAGGCTGCAAGTTCCGCCACCTGCGGGTCCAGCACCTACTCCTCCCACCAGAACTTCCCCCGCTCCCGCTTCCTTGGTGCCACCTCGTTCATCGTCGCCGCGTCGTAGAGGCGGCCGTTGAGCATGGTGAATTCGACCTTTTCGGTGGTTCTGAGGTCTTCGAGAGGGTTGCCGTCGATGACCATCAGGTCGGCCAGTTTGCCCACTTCGAGTGAGCCGATGTCGTTGTCGAGGCCGATGTACTGGGCCCCTTCCAGAGTGGCGGCACGCAGCGCTTCATGAGCGGTCATGCCGCCCTGTTCGAGCATCCATAGCTCCCAGTGGGCGGCCAAGCCTTCGCGCTGCCCGTGGGCGCCGATCTGGACGCCGACTCCGGCGTCGTGCAGTT
>QIHU01000073.1 GCA_003231035.1 Acidobacteriota bacterium | reverse complement strand
GCGGCGTCTCGGTTACTTCGAGCTGAGGCCCGCCACCGGAGGGCTTCGCCCTCTGAGCCATGCTCCCTACCACCAGTCCAGCGACATCAACCGCTATGCCGGCGGGATCGATCGACAGTTCGCTCCCCTCAGAGACTCGACCGTGACCAACCGGTTTCTCCAGGAGCTCATCCGATTCAACTTCAGTCAGTTTCCGATCGACGGCTGGAAGAGCGTCCGTACGTGGACCGTCGATGTCCATCTGTTCCGAATCATCGGGCGGTCGGACGAAGTCGGTGAACCGACACCGGAAGGCATCCACCACGATGGAGATGAGTTCAACGCGGTCCACCTCGTCCAGCGGCGCAACGCGGTCGGTGGCGTCAGCGGCGTCTACGACAACGACCAAAGTCAGATCAAGAGCCTGACCTTGCGGGAGACCATGGATTCGCTGATCCTCTGGGATCCGCACGTGATGCACGGCGTGTCGCCGATCCGGCCCAGCGCGCCTGAGCAACCGGCTATCCGCGACGTCCTGATCATCGGCTACAACCCGGACCGGCTCCTGGCCATGCACGGATAGGGTATCGCTTTTCGACGGTGGCGGTCTTGCGGACGGCAGTCCCCGTACGGCTCCGCCATCGAGCGATGGTCAAGACGAGGAACTGTAGAGAGAGTGAGACATGGGGCGTTCCGTCGGCCGTGATGTGCGCTCCCGGCTTGCGCGGGCTGGCCAAGATCCACTCCGAGTGGCCGGTTAGTTCGTGGAGTTGCTCCAGCAGTCCGAGAGTCTGTGGGTCGTCCATGAAGTCGGTCAGCCACGTGCCTCTGCTTTGAGTGTCTCGAACCCACGGTGCGTGAGCTTGATCTTCGGCATCCCGAGCCTCCTTGACCGGTCCCAGGGCACCAGGCCCCAGAGTCAATCTAGGGTCCCATTAGGGGCACAGGAGCACCATTTGGGTCAAGCTTGGGTCACGGGCGACAGTAACTTGACGGGACTGGGTGAAACAGGGTGGCCCATTGGACTCACCTGCGAATCGGACGCGCCTTGCCACCTCCTGGCAACACCACTGGACATTGCTTGCTCGGCTGGGTGGCCACCTGCGATACTCGGCAAATCCTCAGATGGCGGGAGAAGGTGCTGCGGAAGGGCTGGCAGCGCGCGGTGCTGCCGCTCAGCGACAGACTCCCGTCGCACGCCTTGCTTGGCACCGTTCCACTGCCCAGAAAGCTCGCTGCGGGGCGTGCCCGGCTGCATCCCCAACCAGGAGCAACTCCCCCATGGCTTTGAAGAAATCCCAGCTCTACTCTTCCCTCTGGCAAAGCTGTGACGAGTTGCGCGGGGGCATGGATGCTTCGCAGTACAAGGACTACATCCTGACGCTGCTGTTCATGAAGTACGTGTCGGACAAGTATGCCGGCAAGGCCGGCGCGTTGATCGAGGTTCCCGCCCAGGGTGGGTTCGCCGACATGGTGAAGCTCAAGGGCGACAAAGAGATCGGCGACAAGATCAACAAGATCATCGGCCGGCTCGCCGAGGCCAACGACCTCAAGGGGGTGATCGACCAGGCCGATTTCAACGACGAGAGCAAACTCGGCACGGGCAAGGAGATGCAGGACAGGCTCTCGAAGCTCGTCGCCATCTTCGACGGCCTCGACTTCCGCGCCAATCGGGCCGAGGGCGACGACCTGTTGGGGGACGCCTACGAGTACTTGATGCGCCACTTCGCCACCGAGAGCGGCAAGAGCAAGGGGCAGTTCTACACCCCGGCCGAGGTTTCGCGGATCATGGCCCAGGTGGTCGGCATCGGCCCCAAGACGCGCCAGGACCAGACCCTCTACGATCCCACCTGCGGCTCGGGCTCGTTGCTGCTCAAGGCCACCGACGAGGCACCGCGCGGCCTCTCGATCTACGGCCAGGAGATGGATGTGGCCACCTGGGCGCTGGCGCGGATGAACATGATCCTGCACGGCAACCCCACCGCCGAGCTGTGGCACGCCAACACCCTGGCGGCTCCCTACTTCAATAATCAGGATGGCAGCCTCAAGACCTTCGATTTTGCCGTCGCCAATCCGCCCTTCTCCACCAGCGCCTGGTCCACCGGCCTCGACCCAGCCAACGACCGGTTCAGCCGCTTCGCATACGGCATCCCGCCAACCAAGAACGGCGACTACGCCTTCCTGTTGCACCTGATCGCTTCACTGAAAGCCAAGGGTAAGGGAGCGATTATCTTGCCCCACGGCGTGTTGTTTCGCGGCAACAAGGAGGCCGACATCCGCCGCGCCCTGATCCAGCGCGGCCTGATCAAGGGCATCATCGGCCTGCCCGCCAACCTCTTCTACGGCACCGGCATTCCCGCCTGCATCGTGGTGGTCGACAAGGAGAAGGCGAAAGACCGCACCGCCATCTTCATGATCGACGCCAGCCAGGGGTTCCGCAAGGAGGGCAGCAAGAACCGGCTGCGCGCGCAAGACATCCACCGCATCGTGGACGTCTTCAACCGGCAGATCGAGGTGCCGCGCTATGCGCGTCTCGTACCCATCGCCGAGATCGCCAGCGAAGCCAACGGCTACAACTTGAACCTCCCGCGCTACATCGACTCCAGCCAGCCTGAAGATCTCCACGACCTCGACGCCCATTTGAACGGCGGCATCCCCAACCG
>QIHU01000568.1 GCA_003231035.1 Acidobacteriota bacterium | reverse complement strand
TTGATTCTCGCCTTTCGGTGCCCTCCCAGCCTCCAGCGAGGAAGTCGAGCTGTGCCGCCTGCGCCTGTGTGCAGAGACGAGATCGGCCGTCGGCGAGCCAGGCCCCGTTCCACAAGGGCAGGTCGGTCATCGGGTCACGGCGGGTGAACTCCATGATCCAGTAGGTTGTCCAGCTCTTGCCATCGTCGCCCGAGCGGGCAGCGTCCCAGCGCAGAGAGTCCGGGGTGGCGTCTGAGAAGGTATAGCGTTTTTTCTCCGCTTTGCCCTCCGCGTCGATGGAGTCGAGAAAGAACTCGCCGCGGCCATGGTTGAAGACCCCCTCCAGAGAGCCGAATCCAGGAACGCCCGCGCCGGGCCAGTTGAGGAGGAGAAACCACTTGCCGGTCTCGGAGTTGAAGTTGCGCACCGAGAAACCGAGAGTCTTGCGATTCCACGCCGTCCCGCGCCACAGCTCGACGATGGCGCAGCCGTCGAGAACGGGGAAGACCTTGGTCGTCGCGCGGCCCGTCTCAACCCAGCCCTCCGCGGTCAGGCCGCGGTTAACCACATTCCACTCACCGACCCAGAAATCGAACTGACGCGCCTCGGGAGCAGGGCAGGAGCTGGGCGCCTGTGCGGCGACCAGGGTGGGGATCGAAGCCAGCGCTAGGGCGGCGCAAACTAGGAGGAGCGGAAGAAGGCGAAATCTCATCGTAGGTTCCTTTTCTCGGGAGGTGGCGCGACAGACTACCAAGCCCAAGGGCGATGCATCGACGCACCGCGGTGCCGCGCTCGGCCTGGCCTCGGCTCAGCCGCAGGTCGGCGCGTCGTCGGTCTCTTCTGAGAAGATGAGGAGGTAGCCGTCGGGATCACGGATCGCAAACTCCCGCCGCCCGTACGAGTAGACCTCGGGTCCCCATTCGATGGCCACTTGCGGGGTGAGTTTCTGGGCCAGTTCTTGAACGCTGGTGGCGTCGAAGCTCAGGGTCGCTTCGCCGGTTGGCACCTCTTGTGCGGCGCGGTAGAACTGAATCTCGACCTCGCCAAAGCAGAGAATTAGGAAGGTTGGATCTTCCTCGGGCCAGTCTTCGCCGGCTCTGAAGCCGAGCACGTCGGTGTAGAAGGTGCGGGTTGCTGCGAGGTTTTGCACCGGTAGACGCGGCACGACGTTGGTTAGGGGCATCGATGGAAGTCTAGCGTAGCGGTGCCGCGAGGAACACCTCGCCCTCTGCGCACGCTGGCGAGAGGATACGGTCTACGCATCTTGAGCTGATGGGGCAAGGAAGGGTTTGTCGAGACCTACGCGACGGTTTCCTGATCCGTGAGCGTACCCTGCTGGCGCGCTTGTGTGGCGACTGAGAGCCTTTCGAACCCTCAGTCGCCACGGCGGTTAGCCCTCTATTGGCGATCGGCGTTGGCCTGGATGGCGGCGGCCAGGAAGGTAGCCAGCCCTTCGCCATATTTGTCGAAGGATGCCGCGAATCGTGGGTCCTCCGTGTAGAGCTGGGCCAGGCCAGCGTGCAGGGCGTGGCTACAGGGGTAGTACCAACGGTCCATGTGCAGCCGATGTTGCTCGGCGAGATCGAGGACCTCGTCTTCGTTGGAGGAGGCGCCTTGGGCGAGTTTCTTCGCCAACGCCTCCATCAATTCACGATCGGCGGCCTTGATCCGCTCCCAGTCTTGGGCCGAGTAGTTCTTCGTGCGCCGTGCACTCTCCTTGTAGGCGCTGGTGTTGACCCAGCGCGATTGCGCCTCCTCTTCGTGCTCGCTGGGGTCGAAACCGTCAAAAATCTCTTGGGGGTTCATCGTTGTCTCCTCTTGGACTACTGCCAGAGCCGCGTCCAAGGAGCGAATCGAGTTGGGCCTCGGGCCCTTGAGGATCGTGAGTGAGTAGTATACTCATGATCATGAGTGATCGACTCCAGATTCTAGTCAACGAAGAAGAGGCCCAGTTGTTCCGTCGTTGTGCGAGGAGCAGTGGCGAGACGCTGTCGCAGTGGGCGCGCCAGGCCATGCGCCTATATCTTGAGCGGCAACGCGCGCGAACTAGGACTCAGAAGCTCCAGACCCTCGAGCGGGCTCTTCGGTGCTCGTACCCAACCGCCGACATCGATCCCATGCTGGCTGAGATCGAGGCTGGGCGTGATCTTCGTTGACTCGAATGTTGCGATGTACCTGGTGGGGCGCGCCCACCCGAATCGGGATGCGGCGGCCCAGTTCCTACGGGCTCACGTGGAAGAGACCTTCGTCACCAGCGCTGAGACCTACCAGGAGTGCATTCACCGCTACGTTGCCATCGATCGCCGCGGTGCCATTGAGGACTGCTTCGCTCTGCTCGATGGTCTGGTCGACCACGTCTATTCCGTCACTCGCGATGACGTTGACAAGGCGGCCAAGATCGCTAGCCTTCAGCATCGGCTCTCCGGTCGCGACAGCCTCCACCTGGCGGTGATGGAGCGCTACGGAATCGATCGCATTTTCACCTTCGATCGCGACTTCGACTTGTGGCCGGGAGTGCAGCGAGTACCTGTAAGCCGAGAGGTTAGGTGATGTGAGGTTCCATGGCAACGACGATGCACCGACTTCAGATCTCACTTCCAGAATGGCAAGCTCAATACCTCGCTGAACGGGCAAAGAACGACGGTGTGAGCATCGCGGAGTTTATCCGACGTTTGGTTGAACGGGAGCGGGAGGCTTTGGCAAGCCAGGGTTCCATGGATACGTTGTGGGAGCTTGCCGGAGTGGCTGAGGATCTTGGGCCGCTAGTGGATGAGACTCCGGTGAGCGAGAGCCCAGAGTTGTACTTGACCCGATCTTCCGCGGGTCGACATGACCGCCGTTCTTGAAGAACCGACGGATTCTTGTCGACACAGGGGCGATCTACGCCTTTGCGACGCGCAAGCCAAGAGTTTCGTTGGGGCGTGGCTGGAGCAGAACCGGGCATTCGTTCTACTCGATGTAGTGTTCGCCTTCGATCACCACTTTGATCAGATGCCCGGCGTCGAGCGACTGCCGGGCTAGCCTCTATTCAGCACTCAACCTCAGCGTTGCGCCGGGCGTAGTACCACCAGTTGAGTACCAGGCAAGCGGCGTAGGGCCGGTCGAGAGCGGAGAAGCCGATGAACGAACCGATGAACGAGCCGAGGATCAGGGTGTAGAGGACGGTCATCACCCAGGTGTGTTTGTTGTCGAAGATGGCGAACTGGCGGAAAGGCTCGCATCTTGAGGTGATATCATTTCGGCGATCTGGTACTATGTTGCCACCATGTCGCGCAGAGCACTTCAAGTCCGTTTCGATCCCCGCCTACACGAGAAAGTCGGATTCTTCGCCAACGCGTCCGGTACTAGCATGAATCGGCTGGTGGTCGACGCGGTCGAGAGCTATGTGCAGCAACTGGCGGTGGAACTCGACTCGGAGCTGACGGACACCCTGCGCCGCGTTCGGTCCTACGCTGAGAGTGAAGAGAACGAGGAGCGGGACCTTGAGGCTTTTGTTCGGGCGGAGGTCTCCTTGTCCGGGTCCGATCCGGCGGAGGGCACCGTGGTCAGTGCACCCAAGTCGGACACGCCCTCGGAGCAGCTCGGGCGGATTCTTGCCGGACTGGGATGAGAGTTCGCCAGAGTTGCAGGCCAACCTAGCTCGGGTTCTTCGCCAGATTCGAGAAGA
>QIHU01000744.1 GCA_003231035.1 Acidobacteriota bacterium | reverse complement strand
GCCTTGCGGGCGTAACGGGCCTGTTCTTCCTGGATCTTGCCGGCATCTTCGAGGATCAATGAAGCCAGGCCCCGGCTGGCGCGGGTGCAGTAGATCGGGCCGGTGAAGCCCTCGCGGACCAGTTTGGGGAGGAGGCCGGTGTGATCGAGATGGGCGTGGGTCAACACCACCGCGGTCAGCGATGACGGATCGAAGTCAAAGGGTTCCCGATTGAGTAGTTTGAGATCGTTGCCACCTTGATACAGACCGCAGTCGACGAGCAGGCGGGTTTCCCCCCACTCGAGCAGGGTCGAACTACCGGTCACGCAGCCGCAGGCACCCAAAAACGTTACTCGCCCCATGAAAGCCACCTCCAAGTTGATCTCGATGTTGTCTCGGTTGAGCAGCCTATCAGCCAGAGCTGGAGCATCGAGAGGAGTTGTCGAACTGGTGTCACCTAGACAGTGCACCAGGCGGTGGTGTATTTTGAGGGTGATGGCTGGAGGTGACGATGAATCGCATGACAGTAACGATCGATGATGAGCTGGTCGAGGAGGCCAAGGAAGTCTTGGGGGTGTCCAGTAAGTCGGAGACCATCCGCTTGGCGCTGCTCGAAGTTGTACGCCGAAATCGGCTGAAACAGGTGTTGGATGACGCTGGAAAGATCGACCTAGATCTCGATCAGGCCTTGCTGCAAAAGCTGCGTCGCTCCTCGTGATCCTGGTCGATAGTTCCGCTTGGATCGAGTACTACCGTCCCCAGGGGCTCTACATGGCACGGCAAGCGGTGGCGGAGGCGGTCCGCGACGATAAAGTGGCCGGCCACGGAATTGTGCGGGTCGAGATCGTGGCCTTTGCTCGCAATGAGAAAGAGCGGCGCAGGCTCGCGTCCGATTTTGCCGCCTTTCACGAACTCGGACCGCTGGAGCAGGATTTCGACCGCGCGATTAGCCTCGGATACCAGCTCCGCCGTGAGGGCTTCACCGTGCCCACAACCGATCTGATCATCGCCGCTAGCGCGATTCGCGCGGATTGCATTCTCTACCACCTCGACGCCCATTTCGAGCAGATTGCCTCCCTCTCGGAACTTCGCTGTCGCAATCTCGGAACCGATTCTTCCTACATGATGGAGCCGCCAGCCGAGTACCCCAGCCATTGACGAGGTTCCTGGTCACGCTTGATAAGATGGACGGCAGGGGACACCCACCGCCTCTTGGAGTCAAAATGAGTGAAGAAGAAAAGAGTACCGAAGGCAAAGTTCACCCCTTCGAGCGGGCCCGTGAGGTCTTCCGCAAGTCGGGAGCGGCGGAGAAGCTGGACGGTGTGAAGGCGCGAGTCAGCGGAGTTGCCGAAGAGGTAGGGCAGCGCTATGACGACGTCGCGAAGGGGGTCAAGGAAGGGGCTGGTCGCGCCCGCGAGACGGCGCGCCAGGGGTATGAGTCGACCGCTGAGACAGTGCGTCGCGGCTACCATCGGGCCCGCGGCGATATGGGTGGCGCGCTGAGTGATCTGAGTGATTTTGTGCGCGAGAACCCGGCACGCTCGGTGGCCATCGCGGCGGGAATCGGCTTTGCGTTGGGATTGATCTTGCGTCCGCGGGGGATGGACGATGACGATGAATAGCCACCGTGACGAGCCGGAGGGCCGCGAGGAGGGCCGCTTCGAGGAGGCCACCGAAGATAGCCATTCGGCCGAGGAACTGGGTAGCCTCGGTGATTGGATCGAAGATCTCGATTTTGAAACTTTGATTCGCCGCTATCCGCTTCCGGCTCTGGCCTTGGCGGCAGTCGGCGGATTTGTCCTCGGCCGGACGCGCGGTAAGACGGTGATGAACGCCCTTTCGTCTTTCGCCGTTGGCCACATCAGCGAGCAAGTCAACGCGGCGCTCGGCAAAGACGTTCTCTAACTTCAGGCCGATCGTTTCTTTTCGAGTGCGCCAACTACTTCACGTCTCCGACGTGCACTTCGGTCCTCCGCACCGGCCCGTGGTTTCGGCGGCGGTGTTGGAGTTGGTCGCCGAGCGCACGCCCGATTTGGTCGTGGTTTCGGGTGACCTCACCCAGCGGGCGAAGGCGGAGCAGTTTCGCCAGGCTCGCGCCTGGGTCGATCGGCTGGCCGCTCCTTCGATTGTCGTACCGGGCAATCACGACGTGCCGATGTACCGAGTGTGGGAACGGGCGCTGGCACCCTACAGTGCCTATCGGCGCTGGTTCAGCGACGAGATGGAACCGATTTTCGAAGACGATGAACTCTATGTGATCGGGGTCAACAGCGCCTTCAACTGGACGACCAAACACGGGCGAATCACCCACCGTCGGTTGATTCAGCTAGGCGATCAGCTGGCGAAGGCTCCCAGCGATCGATGTCGGATCATCGTGGTCCACCATCCGCTCATTCCGCCGCCCAACTTTGGCCTCCAGCGGGTGACCTACAACGCCCATGAAACCGTCGATCTGCTCTCTTCGGTGGGGGTTGATCTCGTTCTCTCCGGCCACGAGCACCAGACCTTCCATGGTTCGTCGGAGGACTTCTACACCTTTGGCCGTCCGCCCTTCTTGCTCGTCAACAGTGGCACCACCACGTCGAACCGTGGGCGTCGCGCCGAGCGCGGGGTCAACAGCTGCAACTGGCTGCGCATCGACGGTGAGTCGATCGAGATCGATCA
>QIHU01000268.1 GCA_003231035.1 Acidobacteriota bacterium | reverse complement strand
GACACCTGGAAGGCGGCGCAGGCCGGTTCGGCCTAACTTTCGCTCTGTTCGGCCGTCGGCATCGCGGTTGCCGGTTCGGGAAGGCTCTTCTCCTCGCCGAGGAGTAGCTTCTTGATCTCCGGCAACCGGGCCTGGGCGTCTTCTTCGCCGATCTGGATCAGGTGTTTGAGGTAGTCGGGTTGGAACATCAGCAGGCTGAGAAAGTCGGGACTCTTGGTTTCCTTGGTGCCCAGGCCGCGGGTGAAGAAGCGGAAAGCTTTGGGCAGCTGGGGCTCGAATTGAGCTGAGAGGCGCCCTAGGTCGACCGATGGGCGCAGGACCATGATGTCAATCTCGCGCATGGTGGTGAGCCGCTCTTTGGGCACCTTGCGAATCAACTCGTTGATGCGCATGAGCCGCTCGGCGTCTTGGTCGAGGATGTCGAGGAAGATGGCGTTCATCAGCTTGCCGAGAATCTGCGCCGGTGGTGGGTACTGGTCGAGATCCATGTCTTGTTGTTCGCCCTCTTGGCGCTGGTAGCGCGTTGAGATGGCGAGAATGCGGCTGGCACCGAGGTGGACGGCCGGCGACAGGGGCGCGGCGAGACGGATGCCGCCGTCGCCGTGCCAGCCGTCGGGCAGCTTGACGGCGGGGAAGAACATCGGTAGCGCCGCCGAAGCGAGGACGTGGCGCGGGGTTAACCGGGTGTTGAAGGAGCGGCGGTTGGAGCGGGCCCAGGTCGTAATGTCGCGGCCTTGCACCCAGGTGACCGTCTCGCCGGTCGAGTAGTTGAGGGTGGTCAGGGCGATCGACTTGAGGCCGCCGCTCTCAATGTTGGCGGTGATGCCGGGGATTTCGCCGGTGGAGGAGTCGGCGTCCAGATTGCGGCGCAGCAGATCGAGCAGCGGTGTGGTGTCGACCATGCCGCGAACGGTGGGTGCCAACCGCGTACCGCCTGAGAGCAGCCGAGTGGCCCAGCGGCCGAAGGTGCGGGCCAGCACGGAGCCTTCGCTGCGAAAAATCTGGTCGACCGTCAGCTGACTCCACAGGGCGGTCAGCTCTTCCGCCGCGGATTCAATACCGCCGGGGTGGGAAGCGATGAACGAGGCGTTGATGGCACCGGCCGAAACGCCGGTAATGATTTGGAAACGGTAGTCCGGCATCACCTTGGCCAGGCAGCGCAGGAGTCCGACTTGGTAAGCGGCTCGGGCGCCGCCGCCACTGAGGACGATGGCGACGTTCTTGGGTGGGACGGCGGCGCTGGAATCAGTCATGGGGTGCGATTGTCTCTCGGCGGCGAGATAGCGGCAAGTCGAACCGTTGGCGTGGCATACTTCTGACTCCCTTTCTTGATGCGAAAGCACTCCAAGGAGATCCCTGTCGATGAAGGTTCTTCGTGTAGCCATCTGTGTGCTGGCCACCCTCGCCCTGGTTGCGCTGGCGGCCTGGGCCTACTTGCACTCTGGCCGTTTCGACATCCGTGCCGATCAGCGGCCCGGTGGGCTGGAGCAGTGGATCGTTTCGACCCTGCGCGACCGCTCCTTGGCTCGTCAAACCGGCGATATCACGCCGCCCGAGCCGTTCGACGCACCGACCGTGGCGCGTGGCGCGTTAATCTACGCCGACGCCTGCGAATTGTGCCACGGGGGTCCGGGGCGGCAAGCGGAGCCCTTCGCCTACGGCCTTCACCCGGTGCCGCCGAGCCTCGACTCGCCGGTGGTGCAAGACGGCACCGACGGCGAGTTCTTCTGGGTGATCGGCAACGGTCTGCGCTTTACCGGCATGCCGGCTTTCTCTGGGCTTTACGACGAAGAGGACCGCTGGGCGCTGGTCGCCTTCCTGCGCCGCTTGCCCGAGCTGTTGCCCGCCGACTACGCCCAGCTGATCTCCGGCGCCGGCGTGGACCCTTCGGGTGAAGGTCCGTACGGAGATCCGCCGGCCTCCGGCCCTTGAGCGCGGCCGCCCGCCGAGCCATAGTAAGATTCCGCCGCCCTGCTCGCGCTGCGTGCATCCTAATGATCGCGCCTCGACCCATGGAGAGTTGTTCCGATGCCCTACGTTCTTGACCAGGCCCGCGGTCAGATCCTCGATTTGCTCGACGGCGCCACCGGTGAGCGCGCCTTCGATATCAAGGAGGCACCGGCCAAGCACGACGCCGACCTCAGCGTTCCGTTGTTCGCGTGGGCGAAGCAGCGGGGCGAGAATCCGGCTGAGGTTGCCGGCGCCTTGGCCGAAGAGTTTGATCTTGGCGACACGCTGTTCAGCGCCGTCTCGGTGAGCGGCGGTTTCCTCAATTTCAAGTTCGACCCGGACCGCTTCCATCGCGGCCTGTTCGCCGACTTTGAACGCGAGGGGGCCGACTACGGCGGTTCGCGCTCGGGCGAGGGCAAGACCATCGTGGTCGACTACTCCGCGCCCAACATCGCCAAGCCCTTTTCGGTGGGCCACCTGCGCTCCACGGTCATCGGGCAGGCGATCTGCAATCTGTTTCGTTTTCGCGGTTATCGGGTTATCGGCGACAACCACATCGGTGATTGGGGCACCCAGTTCGGCAAACTGATGTACGCCTACGACCAGTGGGCCGACCCCGCGGCGGTCGAGGCCGACCCCATTCGCCAGCTCTTGGCGCTCTATGTGCGTTTTCACGAGGAGGCGGAGAAGGAGC
>QIHU01000551.1 GCA_003231035.1 Acidobacteriota bacterium | reverse complement strand
GTCTTGATCGGGCCGTAGTAGGGCTCGGACGAGATCTTGGTGATTGTCCCTTCCTGGGAACCCGAGGTCAGGTCAATCCAGTAGAGCGACCAGGAATTGTCGGTGAAGCTGATCTTCTCACCGTCCGGGGCCCAGTGTAGATCTTCGTAGAAGCCGGCTCCGTCGAGGGGGTAGCGGTGCACCTCACCTTTGCCGTCTTGATCCTCGATCCGTAGTTCGTATTCGCCGGATGCGTCTGAGACGTAGGCGATCTGGCTACCGTCTGGTGACCACACGGGGCTGCGTTCATGCGCGCCGGGGCTCTGGGTCAAATTGCGGGGATGGCCCTTCTCAGCCGGAACGGTGACGATTTCACCCCGATACCCGAGGACGAGCCGGGCGGCTGAGGGCGAGAGGTCGAACGAGCGCAGGAACTGGGGGTCGCTGGCGTAACGCGGCCGCGCCTCGGCAAGGTCGGCGGCCACTCCTAAGTTGAGGTGATGCACCTGGCCAGCAGTGGGATCGAAGAGGTGAAGTACAGCTGCCTGTTCATAGATCAGGGCGCCGCCTCCGGCGGTGACGCTGAGCACCGGGAAGTCCTCGTGCTGGGTCAGTCGCCGCACCGATGGGGCATTGGGCCTGAAGCTATAGAGGTTGAACTCTCCATCGCGGTCGGAGCGGAAGTAGAGGGTGCTGTCAATCCACACTGGGTCGCTGTCATTGCACCGCCCCGGGGGCTGCGGAACCTCTTCGATCGAGTGGTCGGCGATGTCGTAGATCCAGATTCGGCTGGTGGTGCCACCGCGGTAGTTCTTCCACTGATTGGAGCGTTGGCCCACCGGCAGGTAGGCGATCTTGCGACCGTCGGGAGAGTAGCTGGCTTGAGCCGCGTTGGGGATCTCTAGCTGTTTCGGGAAACCACCGGTGATTGCCACGGTGAAGAGCTGGCTGTAGCGGTTGGTATGCACGGCCCGCTGCGAGATAAAGAGCACTTCGCCGCCGTCTGGAGTGAAGCCCTGGACTTGGTCGGGGTCCGGGTGCCAGGTCAGTCTCCGGGGCTCTCCGCCTTCCACCGGGACGATGAAGACATCGATATTGCCGTCGTACTGGGCAGAGAAAGCGAGGGTACGGCCGTCTGGCGAAAAGCGAGGGTTGGTCTCGATACCTGGGTGGCTGGTCAGTCGTCGCGCCGCGCTGCCGTCACGGTTGGCCAGCCAAAGGTCGTGAGCGTAGACGAAAGCGATGTGATCGGCGCTGACCGCCGGCATCCGCAACATGCGAGTGTTGTCCAGATCGACCGCGCGCGCGGGGAGGCTGGCCAGCAGCAAGGTAGCCACCGCGAGGAGGCGGCCTAGGGGGTAGCGAAGATCGGTGGAAAAAGCGTGGATCGGGCGCATCGAGCCTCCAAGGTTGGCAAAGGGGAAGGGGTCTAGCAGACCCAACGTACAATGAGCTGGAAAGTTGCGTTCGCGACGACAGTCTGGGGTTCAAACCAGAAGTATAACCAGGGAGCAATGGGTGAAACGATCGAGCCGTATGGGAAGCTACGTGGCGTTGGCCGCCCTGGGCTTACTGGTTGCTTGCAGCTCGCCCAATCGCGGGACTTGGGAGGGCACCTTCGAAGGCACCATCTCCGGAACGGTGGAGTTTCGGATCAACGCTCGAGGCTCCAAATTGACCGGTAGCCTGGACGGAACCACCAGCGATGGTACTCCTTTCGCGGCCAAGATGACCGGCAGGCTCAACGGCGGCGATTTCTACGCTACCTTCGAAGGCAAAGGGCGAACCGGCCTACTGCCAGTTTCCTTTGAAGGGCTGATGACCGGCCGTTTGGAGAGCGGTGAAGCCGCCGGTGATTGGCAAGCCGAGGTGCGCTCCGGATGGAAGATGTTCGGCACTTGGGAGGTTCGACAAACTATCTAGAAAGGCCCGGACGTTGTCGGCGACCTCCTCCGGACGCTCTTCCATCAGCGCATGACCTCCTCCCTGGATCAAAACGAATTGAGCATGCGGCATCTTACTGACCTCAATGCGGGCTTTGTCGGCTGGAATCAGCTCATCTTCGCCCCCCCACAAGGCGAGAGTTGGCTGTTCGATCTTCGACAACTGGATCCGGCCTAGGCGCTCATCGAAGGGAGCGGTCAGCCCTTGATAGGCCTGGACGATACCCTCGACCGCCAAACGGCTGCGATAGGCCTCCACCAGCTCGTTGGTGACCAAGCGGTCGTCATAGAGGCTGCGCTTGAGGGCCCGCTCGATCACCCAGCGACGCAGGCCGACACCCCGCACATAGAGAAAAGAGAGGCCTCGGCTCGCGGCGAAAATTCTGCGTCGCTGCGTCGAATAGTCGGGAGCCGCCGCATTGATCAGAGTCAGGCTACGAACCCGCCGCGGGTGGTCATGGGCAAGGGTCAGGGCTAGCGCGCCACCGTAGGAGTGGCCGACGATGTGAGCGGATGGCAGATGGTGGTAATCCATCAAGGCCAGAATGAGCTTCAGCTGGCCGCTACGGGTGTAGGATGCCCGGCTTCGGGGACGTTCGGTGAAGCCAAAACCGTTCAAGTCCGGGGCTAGAACCCGGTAGCTGGCGGCGAGCTCGGGGATGAGGTGGCGCCACGAGTAGCTCGAGCCGCCAAAGCCGTGGAGAAGAATGACCGCTTCGCCGCT
>QIHU01000506.1 GCA_003231035.1 Acidobacteriota bacterium | reverse complement strand
ACGAGCCGAACAGGCCGAAGAACAGTCGCACCTCTATCCTCGTATAGCGTCACCACAAGTTCCCGCCAGCGGGAACTCGAACTCGCCAACATTCACGCCCCAAGACGCGAAGCGGCGAGGTCTCGATAGCGGCACCAGGACCGAAGCAAGAATCGAGCAAAGCGAGACGCGAGGCTTCAAAAAACGTCATGCGACGAGTCCCCGCTGAAGCGACCCTGAGCCCGCGGGCACCAGCCAGTTGAGGGCACGGATCGGCTCTCGAACGACCAGCGCCCGTTCATGGCTAAGGCGAAAGCCGGTGCCCGCCCGATCCCAGACGAGCGCCAGGCTTCAGCACGAAGAGAACTCAGACGCAGATTGTGTATCCGCAGCAGCAAAGCGGACGCACCACCAAGCTCTCGCGTAGCGCCAACCGGCCATCACGGATCTCTACCACCAGGAAGACGATCACGCGGTGCCGTTTCTCAGAGGCAAAGCGAACAGTAAGGGCCTCCTCCACTTTCCCCGGCAGATCGAAGCCTAATCGCACGCCGCCGGTGGCAAACAGAATCTCGGAGCCGCGCAGCCGGCGATCCTCTCCCACGTCGATGCGAATCACCGCCGAAATCGAGGGTCCGAGGTAGGGCACCGCGCCGGTTACGAAGTCGACCTCAGGCAACGGGATGTGGCGCTCGTTGTACGGATGGAGCGGAGCGTCCACGATCAGCAGAGCGCCACTGGCTGCTCCACTCTCCGCGAGGCGCGCCGTGCTGACTCGCTCGGCCGCGGTGGCTCCGAACGGCGGCGATGAACTACGCGGTACCGCGAGTTCGGTCACTGTGCCAGACGGATCCGCACCATAGGTGACAATCGCCCAGTTCTCCAGCAAGTACCGGAACCCATCCGCGGTTTCCCATCGATCGAATGGATAGGGTTTCGACTGAAGCTCCACGCCAGCCTCGCCCGCGACGCGAATCACGCTGCGCTGCGGAGCACCCGGAAACACGATCCAACCACAAGGATCCCAACCAGCACCACCGCCACCACCGCCACCGCCACCGCCGCCACCGCCGCCGCCGCCACCGGGGTAGCCAGGCTCACCAGGGATGATGTTGCGCTCGTCCACCTTGGCACACTCGCCCGGCTTGACGTCGCGCGGATTGCTGCTGGTGTAGTTGGTCTCCATGATGTAACCGGAACAATCCGAATCCTTGAGCCCCATCGCATGCCCGATCTCATGTGCCAAAATCGTCGCCTTGTCGCCACAAGGAATTGTCTTCCCGTTGCTCAGGGTGAAATCGAAGATGGTAATCATTGTGCCAGAAGCTAGGCCACAGTGACCTTCCCCTTCGCTGTTGATACCTTTTTTCACAACTGTTAGAACGCGACCGCCAGAAGTTCCGCGCTGGAGTTGCGGAAACCCTGAACCGATGTTCTCGCAACCCCCACCTGGATGAGGCTTCCACTTGTTAATGCCACCGTCAATGAGACCAGCGGAGACCCCACTCCCTGGTTTGAGCGTGATGGTCCCGGAGGTTGGTCTTGGCGGCCCCTTAGATGTCGCGCAAGCAGCAGAGATTGAAGAAGGAAAGAGTAAGGAAATCCCTAAAGACAAGAGACCGACGATTGTCATTCGCCTCATTGGCTATCACCTGAATCACGGACGACCTCGAAGACTCGATCCAAAGCAACCCACTCAGCCACTTCGTCCAGAGTTGAAGGGACGACACGATTGTGAGCTTCAATCCATTCAGATCGGTAATCGTCAGGATCGAGCGTTCCACCCGGCGATTGCACGAGCACTTTGTCCGCGTCTGGACGAAACACGAGGCGATCAACACCAATGGCTACCGCGAACTCGAAGAAGAGAATCGAATCGCCAACTTTGGGCAGCGGTGGATAGGACGGGTCACCCTTGGCAAAACCATGGCCACCAATCGAGAAATGTGCTGAAGGGTAGGCAACATACAAGGCGTTCGTCATCGGCGTTCGGTTGCGCGCGATAACATCCTCCTCGGCCTTCGGAGGCGCGATACGCGAGACGTCGAGCGTAAGCAAGGTCATCGGCTCATCCATAAAGAAGCCTTGCTCTCGATTTATCACAACGCCTTCCACTACATAGTGAGCATTACTAACTAGATCACCGACGGAACCGCTGGGAAGCTGAGGGATGCCATCGTAGTGACTCGGCCCCCAATAAGAGCCGAACCCTGGAATCGCATGTGAATCCCATTGATCGTAGATTGGCGATCCATCTTCGTTAGTACCGATCTGGAAGGGCTGCCATGTCTGTAAGCCCTCGTACGAGATCCGTATGCTCTCAGACAACAGGCTCCAGTCAATGAGTCCATCGTCTGTCGTGGCCATCTCAGCCGAAACCCAGGCTAGCTGGTCAGGTTCGCCCGCCCTGTAGAACAGCCTTTGACTGGCTCCGCTGTCACCACCGCCCGCATTCGGGGCACTCACCAACGCTCCAACTACAACAAGAGTCAACGTAAAGAGAGAGACAGATCTAGCGATCGATTTTCGGCACATGGCAAGTTCCTCCTTGGCTAGTGACAGATTGTACCCCGACCAAGAAGCATACCATGAAATTCAACGAGCCGAACAGGCCGAAGAACAGTCGCACCTCTATCCTCGTATAGCGTCACCACAAGTTCCCGCCAGCG
>QIHU01000283.1 GCA_003231035.1 Acidobacteriota bacterium | reverse complement strand
CGAGGTCGCCGATCGAGCCAAAAAATCCGCCGTTGGCATCGCTGCGACCTCCGCCGGGCAGGTTGCGATCGAGTTCGAGGAAGCGCAGGGTCAGTCTGGAGGTGAGGCGCACCGCGGGCGCGCCTCCCGGTGTCGGCAAGAGCTTGCGGGCCATGTTGAGTAGTACGTAGCCGTGCGCTGAGTTGAAGGCGTTGCTTTGGGGGGGGGATTCGGTGGTGGGAGCGGTGTCGACCACCGCCAAGCGTACCGGCGCTGGGCCAGCTATCGCGCCCACCGCAGCGGCGCTCTGGCGTTCGAAGCGGCCGGCTTGCGCCAGGAAACGTCTTTCCAGAGTGCCGCTTTGGCGTTGGGCTAAACCGGCCGCGGTGGTCCCCGCGCCAGCCGCTTGCGCGGGGACCACCGCCATGCAGTCCCGCTCCATGGCTAGCAACCCGTGGTCAGACAGATTGCCGATCGATCCGGCCAAGTCAACCCCTTTGCCATGCGATCGGTAGCGGCAGAAACAGGCCAGTGGCTTGAAGGGCGACCCTTCGCCACACCCTCCGAGGGCTGGTGAATCCTTTTCCGAGAGCGGCCTATCGGTCAGGGTTGCCTCGGTGTCGGCCCACAATTGCTCGCTAACCCAGTTTTCGACCCAGCCGCCGGCACCTTCGCCGATCATCGATTCCAAGCTGGGGCAGGCGGTGTGTGGATCCATCTTGATGGCGATCCACTGGTGGTCGATGCAGGCGCTATCCGTGTCGACAGGGAAGGTTCGCAGTGGTTCCGCCAGTCGCAGGTAGGGCTGGTCGCGGCAGCTCGACGTAGCCAGTGCGGCGATGAGCAGGAGCCAGAGAGGGGAAAAGGTTGTGTGTTTCATAAATTCAGTCTCCTTGACCTACTACGGGACCATCACGCGGAAGGTAGCCTTGAGCGCGAGCTGAGCTTGGCGTAGCGCTTCGCCCATCGTGCCGGCCTCGGGCAGCACCCGGTAGAAATATTCGAACAGCAGGGCGCTCTCGCGATCGCTCACCGGTCGGGTGGCGGCGACCACCTCTTCGGCGCCGGCGACCAGGAAGGCGTGTGCCAAGCTGATCGAGGTGACCGCGTTGTGGAGGGTGCTGGTGGCGGTTTCGCAGCCGGAGAGCACCACTCGGGCCGGCGCCCGGTCTAGGGTCATCACGTCGTCTAAGGTTAGCCGCCCATGGCTGGCGAGCGGCAGATAACTCTCCCAGCCCTCGTAGCGCGCGTGGCCGGCGTAGTGGAAGAGGCCACCGCCGGGGAGTTGGCCGCGCACGGCGCCGGGTGTGGCATCTTCTCCGAGGAGCAAACGGACCCTCTTCGCCGATCCACTTCTCGCCAGGCCGGTGGTCAAGGCGCGGGCTGTACTTGCGGCTTCGTCACGCGCCTCCGGTAGATTGCCAGAGGGATCTCCCACGACCAGCACTTCTCTAGCTCGCCCCTCGCCCGCGAGAGGCGCGGAGGCGAGCAAGTCGGCGCCGTAGCTCACCGCCAACGTGTCGGCCAGCGTGGATTGACTGGAGGTTGAGCTGGCGAAGGGCAGCGCGTGGAAGTCAACCTTCTGCATTGCTCCCGAGGCGAGCACCCGCAGATGGGTGGCATGGCGCAGCTCTTGCGCGAACGGGTCCAATAGCCGCTGGCCGAGTTCCGCTGGGTCGGCGTGGGCAAGGTCGAACGTTCCGATCCTGAGGCCGCGGACGCTGTCGTCACCTTCCAGAATCGCCGCCCAGCCGTTTGGAAGACGATGCACGGCGAGGAGAAGTTCTCCCGGTTGGCGCAGGCGCAGGATGGCCTCGCCGGCCGGTCCGCTATCTTCTTCGACCGGGCTGCCAAGCTGTGAGAAGAGCCGGTCGAGTCGGTCGGTGAGTTCGCGAAGACGCCCCGCGTGAGAGGCTAATTCTAGGTCGAGTTGATCGGCGGGCAATTGCCAGCGGTGCTCGGCGGCGGCGTCCATCTCTTGGCGTGCCGTCTGGTAGTCGATCCGCGTGCGGTCCCACTCGGCCCGTTGTGCGGCGGGTAGGGTCGCCACCTGGACAAATCGACGGAGGCTGCGCAGGTAGCGTGAGCGCGCTCGGCGGATCACCGCTAGAGCCTCGGCGTCGCGGCCGGACGCCAGGAGCAGGTCGAGGTACTGGCGGGTTGCCGTTCGGCGGCTGCCGAGGAAGCTGTCGCGTCCCTGATGCATCGGTACTAAGAGCAACTCGCGGTCGAGCAGGGCGTCGGCGCGCGCCAGGGCGTCGAGCGCCGCGTCACCCTCTCCCAATGCCGCCAGCGCCCGGCCCTGGCCGAAGAGAGCCCGCCACCGCGCCTCCGGTGCCAGCGCCTGCTCGGCCTGGCGCTCCAGCCGACGGTAGCGTTGGGCCGCCTGGGCGGCCTTGCCTTGGGCGAGTTCGAGGCGGGCTTCGATCTCCTGGCGCCAGAAGTACCAGCCGGCTCGTTTCTCGCCGAGAGTGTTGTCCACTTCCTCCAACCAACGTCGCGCGCTGGCCGGTTCCCCACCTTGGACGGCGTCGAGCGCCAGGTTGAGGCGGACGTTGGTGGCCTCTTCGGAAGATCTCTGGCACTCGCTGGCGAGGAGATCGAGGGCCTGGCGCAAGGGTACTTCGGGATCCGGGCTTTCCTCGCCCGCCTCGCGAGCGAGCAGGAGTGCCCACCCTCGGTTGTTGAGCAACTGGCCCGTGCGGCAACCATTGAGCCCGTCGGGTCGCAGGCCGTCGCCGATCGCGCCGCTTCCCTGCCAGAGGTCGAGCGCTTCATTGAAGCGGCCGAGACCGGCAAGGGTCAGGACCAGTTGCCCTTCGATGCGGAGCCGCAGATCGTCAAGCCCGAGGCGGATCGCCTGCCGCCAGCCCGCGGTCAGCTCGCGGCGGGCGGTGCGCAGGTCGCCGGTGCGATAGGCCATCTGGCCGCGTTGGAGCGCGATGTGGCAGGCGGAATTGGCATGGCCGGCCGGGTCGGGCATGCGATCGAGGACTTGTCGCATCTCTCCCATCTTCTCTTGCTCCAACAGGAGGAAGGCGAGAGTCGAGGCGTCGTGAATCTCGCTGGAAAACTCACCCGACTGGCGGCGGGCAGAGATCGCGGCGCGCAACCGCTGCTCGGCGCGAGCGGCATCGGTCGGTTGATCGGCCCGGCCGAGGAGACTCAGCGCCAACCCGCGCTCAGCTGGATCCGCGGAGGAGATCTTAGGTTCCAGGAGGGTGCGAGCGGCAGCGGTTTCGCCGGCCTGCAGCAGCCCTCTCGCTTCCCGGGACCAACGCGGTCTGAGCGCGAAGTCGACGGGCAGGATCCACGCGGTTGTGGCGGTGTCCTGGCGAGCGGTGATCTCGACCTGCTGGTCCTTGGGGCTGAGCTTGACGACGATGCGGGTACCACCATCGATCCAAACCTGCTCCTCCGGCAGCGGCCCGCCGTTGAGGCGCAGCTCTGCTCCCGGTTCGGTGCGAATCCACAAACGCAGCGAATCCGGTTCCGGCATCACGCAGACCGGGCCGACGCGGACCCGCTTGCAGCCGGTGAATTCGACGTGCAGCTCGGGACCCTCGAGCGCC
>QIHU01000489.1 GCA_003231035.1 Acidobacteriota bacterium | reverse complement strand
GTCAGGATACTGAGGCACTCGCAACCGAAAGGACGAGTAACAGATAGGCCCGACCTACAGCCACCGCGCCCGCCGTCGACTCTACCTCCGTGTTGGAGATGCGATTGGGTGAGGTGGGGTGTCAGGTGCTCCGCTCGTCACCATGATCTTTCCGAAGGTCAACTCGCTTCTGGACCGCGACCAGTTCTGACCTCCCGAGGTGCCTGGCACTCCGTGCTGGCGGAAAGAAATCGGCCAACACCAATAGGGTGACGATCGCTGTCAATCCTGCTGAAAACGCCCGAGGAGTGGAACGGGCGATACGACCTTGTGGTGGAGTCCTACACCTTGCAGGCGATGCCGCAAGAGTTGCGGCGCGGTCCATTCCACCCTTGCTGGCACCGGGTGGGAGGCTTCTACTGATCTGTCGCGGCCGAGAAGTGACGGAGCCACCTGAAGGCACCCCCTGGCCACTGACCCGAGAGGAGATCCACCGGTTCGAAGACTACGGACTGACGGTGGAACACTTCGAGGACTTCATCGACGGCGAAAACCCCACGGTACGCAGGTTCAGAGTGGAGCTGGTGAAGGGGGAGAGTTCGGGCTGATCAACTCAGTGATCGACACTTAGTAGAGGTCAGCAGGCGGCTAGGAGTGAAAGTCTAGATGGGGAAGAAGGGCTGGGAAAGTAAATAATTGTCGTATATCGTTGGCCAGACCATGGATAAGCGACAAATATTGCGCAAGGTACTGCTGCGGGAGATCGAGTTGCGGCTCGGGGAGTCCCCGGTTACAGCCCTGCTAGGGGCTCGTCAGGTGGGAAAAACCACATTCGACTCCTCGTAGCGGCCGCGCCCCGAAGTGGAGGAGAAGGATCGCGCCGACGATACCCAGCGAATATCGCTTCCGTCTAACCCCGAACGAACTTCCCTACAGCGTCGTCACCCGCACTACTTCCTCAAACGTCGTCACGCCTTCGGCCAGCTTCTTGAGTGCCGATTGGCGCAGGGTACGCATGCCGTTCTTGACCGCTTCGCGCTTGATGCGCTGGCTGTCGGCCTGTTCGATGATCAGGGGTTTGATGGCGTCGTCGACGGGGACCGTTTCGAAGATGCCGGAGCGGCCTAGGTAGCGGGTGCCGCGGCAATCGGGGCAGCCGGCGCCTTCGTAGACTTTGATCCGCTTGCCTTGGGGGATGGTCAGGTGCCACCAACGAAGTGACCGACACCGCGTAGCGGCAGTACTGCCAACTAAACTGCCGCAACTGCGTAGCCGTGGAACTTGCCTCACCGGGAGAGCTTCTTGGCCGCGCTCGCCGTTTGGCGATAGATGTCAGGGCCGTCTGCGCAGACCGGGCAGCCGGCGGCGGAACTGGCCGAATTTGGAGAGGCTCTTAGTCACACTGTCCACCGCGCGGAGGAACTCCGGGGACAGACCATGGAACTCGTCGTCGGGATTGTTGCGAGCGAGACTACGCACCAGTTCATTAAGTTCCGGGTCGACTTCGGTCTGGCCGTAACGTGCTTCATCGACAGTGGCGGTGGCCTGGAGGATATTGGGGGCGGCCGAAACCGCCTGGCGGGTGGTGCGGGCGGTAAAGGACTGTAGCGGCCGGAATCTTTCGTCCTGGAGGTCATTGCCACAATCGAAAGCGTAGCTTCCGTTGGCCTGGAAGGTCTTGAGCGCGGTTTCGACTTGGGAACGCCGGTTGGTCAAGGTCGGCGAGCTGGAATTGGCGGCGTAGGTGAATTGGTTGAGCTGAACGTCCGCGCTGCAGGTCAAATTCTGGAGGGCGAGAGCGAAGTTGATAGTGCCGGAGAGGCTGCCTTGTTTCGGTTGGAGGGCAGAGCGGGGAACCAATCGGGCGAGGGTGGCGGCACCGATATTCTCTAGGTAGATCGACCCTTCGAGAGAGGGACTCCACACGATTTCCGGTCGGAGGCTCGCGGTGTTCGGGCTTGAAGCGGCAGAAACCTGTCGAACCGCCCAAGCGAAGAAGTTCGCGCGGGCTTGGAGCGACACCTTGCCATCGGCCATGCGACCTTCGAGGGTGAACTGGGACGGCAGGTTGCGGCTGTCGATGAAGCCGGAAAGGTCACTCACAACCACATCCACATCATCGATGAACAGCGTCGCTTTCTGTTCTCGAATGATGCCATCGCCAGAGGCCGACGGAATCTTCTCGACCCACTCGATCGTCAATCCTTCCACCTTCACGCGTGGCACGGCGAAACTCGCCTCTTGTTCGGAGGTGACCATGCCGGAGGAGTGCATTTCGAGACTCGCTGTCTGGAGCGAACTGGTGGCATCCTCTACAACATCGGCCAGAGTTTGCCGATTCACAAGCCGGCCCCAATTGGTCGCGCCCGAGAGCAAGCGTTCCAGGTAAAGGCGGGATGAGCGAGCGGTGATGCTTTGGATCCAACTACCTTTACGCAGTCGTCGTGCCAAGGAAAGGTCGACCTCTAACTCATCGATGGTCAGCAACTCGTTCTGGTCGTAGAGGCCGTTGATCTCGATGGTCAGGTTGTGCGCCGTGGCAGAGAGGTCCAGCACGGAGCCCGACCAACTGCCGACGGTAATCTCGGGCTCGTAGGCATCCTGAACAAAAGCCAAAGCGTGTGACGCGGCGCTAGGAACCAGGACGAACTTCAGGAACCCCCAGAACAGGGTTCCAAAAATGCCAACGACTTTGAAGGCTAACCAGAGCTTGGCTTTGGTGGGGAGTTGAGCATACCTAGCGATCATGCCTTCAATTCTTCCGGGAGTGTTGGCCAAGAGTATTGTCCTCCTTGGTGGGTCTCGGGCTGGGGTAAGCGCAAGCACCTCACCCTTAAGATAAGAGGTGGCGTGGGAAGCCAAGATCAGGCGACATTCGGCGAGCACCTCGAAAAGGGATTCCTAGGATACCCTAGAAAAACAGAGTTCCGTTTATTGCAGTTGGCTCATTTTTGGATGGCATTGCTAGGGCTCTTTTTATTTGAGCCGGTCAACCACCCAGCCAACTGAGCAACTGGCACCCCAGAGCAGAGAAGAAGGATCGGGCCGGTGGGGGCGCCATCAAACCCCGAACGAGGTTCCCTACAGCGCCGTCACCCGCACCACTTCCTCGAAGGTCGTCACCCCTTCGGCCAGCTTCTTGAGGGCCGATTGGCGCAGGGTGCGCATGCCGTTCTTGACCGCTTCGCGCTTGATGAGTTGGCTGTCGGCCTGTTCGATGATCAGGGGCTTGATGGCGTCGTCGACGGGGAGCATTTCGAAGATGCCGGAGCGGCCTAGGTAGCCGGTGCCGCGGCATTCGGGGCAGCCGGCGCCTTCGTAGACTTTGATCCGCTTGCCTTGGGGGATGGTCAACCGCAGGATCTGGGCCTCGTCGGCTTGCAGGTAGGTTTCGGTCTTGCAGTGGGTGCAGATCTTGCGCACTAGTCTCTGCGCCATGACCCCGATCAGGGTGGATGCGGTCATGAACTTCTCGACTTCCAGGTCGGCCAAGCGGCTGATCGAAGCGGCGGCGTCGTTGGTGTGCAGGGTGGAGAGGACCAGGTGGCCGGTCATCGCCGCTTGGATGGCGTAGCGCGCCGTTTCGGGGTCGCGAATCTCGCCGATCATGATGATGTCGGGGTCCTGGCGCAGGATGTGGCGCAGGGCCGAGGCGAAGGTGATGCCGACCTTGGTCTGTACCGAGGTTTGGTTGAACTCGTCGTAGACCATCTCGATCGGCTCTTCGATGGTGGTGATGTTCTGTTCGCTGCTGGCAATCGTCTTGAGCGCCGAGTAGAGGGTGGTGGTCTTGCCCGACCCGGTGGGGCCGGTCACCAGGATGATGCCGTGGGGGCGGTGGATGAAATCTTGGAATTTGGTCAGTTCGTCGGCGTAGAAACCGAGCCCTTCGAGGTCTTGCATGAGGACTTCGGGATCGAAGATGCGCATGACGACCTTCTCGCCGAAGGCGACCGGCAGGGTGGAAACGCGCAGTTCGATCTCGCGCCCGCCACGGCTGGTCTTCATGCGGCCGTCTTGCGGTCGCCGCTTTTCGGCGATGTCGAGTCTCGACATGGTCTTGACCCGACTCACCAGGGCGCGGTGGACCACCCGGGGTAAGGTTTGGATGTCGTGCAAGACACCATCGATTCGGAAGCGGATCAGACTCTGCTCGCGCTTGGGTTCGACATGAATGTCGCTAGCCCGGCTGTCGTAAGCATGTTGGAGCATGAACTCGACGGCGTTGACCACATGCTGGTCGCTCGATTCGATTTCGCTCTCGCTCTTCATGCGGACCAGCTGCTCGAGGTTGCCCAGGTCGATGCCGGAAGAGAGATCTTTTTCGGCCCGCTTGACGGCGTGGCGCAGGCCGTAGAACTCGGTGATCGCCTTGAGTACTTCGGGTTCTGAAGCGACCACGATTTGGAGGTCTCGCCCAGCGATGCGCCGGAAGTGGTCGAGCCCTTCGATGTCGAAGGGGTTGGCGCAGGCAACGCGCAGCTTTCCGTCTTCGAGGTCGAGCGGGATCATGCGGTGACGGCGGGCGAAGGGGCGCGACATTTTCGACTCGATCAGGTCGGCCGAGAGGGTCAGCGAATCGATCCGCATGTGGGGCAGGTTGGCTTCGCTGGCCAGGGCCTTGGCGATGTCGTGCTCGCCGATCACCCCGCCGCCGTTGGCCCGCGAGCGCAAGCGCAGCCCCTCGATCAACTGGTAGGCCAGGGCGCGCTGTTCGAAGCTGCGCCCGGTGCCGCGCCGCTGGCGCACTGGATTGAGCTTCGATTCCTTCTTGATTTCGAACGCCTGCTTAGCGGTGATAGCGCCTTGGCGTTCCATGACGTCGGCGACAAACTCAGGGGTCAGATTCATTGTTTTTTGAGTTTATCTCGCGCGCGGCGGTTATAGTCGGCCCGCCCCATGGTTTCCACCACCGCCATTATGATTGTCCTTGGCTGTAGCCTGGGCTGGAGCCTCCTCGATCTGACTCGCAAGTCGCTGGTCGAGAAAATTCCCTCGCTGCCGCTTCTGTTCTTCGTGACCGCGGGAATGATGCCGCTCTTCGCCTTCTGGGCCTACGTTGGCGAGCCGGCGACCTTTGCGCCGGGCTATTTGCCCCCCGCCACCGCCTCGATCTTGCTCAATGTTTTCGCCAACTTGGCCTTTTTTGAGTCGATCCGGGTTTCGCCGCTGTCGGTGACCATCCCGCTGCTCAGTTTTACTCCCGTCTTCGCCACCATTCTGGCTATTCCTCTCCTCGGCGAAGTGCCGAACGGGCGGCAAGCCCTAGGTATTGTAATCGTGGTGGTGGGAGCCCTTGTGCTCAATCTTGCCGGTGGTCAACCCGCTTCGATCCGAGCGGTCCTGCGGGCCTTCGTTGGCGAGCGCGGCTCGCTGCTGATGGTGTTGGTGGCCTTGCTGTGGGCAGCGACGATCTCGCTCGACAAGATGGCGGTGGAGCGGTCGAGTGGGGCGCTACATGGTCTGGTCCTGAGCGGTGGGGTCGGGGTGGCGGCGCTGGCCGCACTGGCCGGAGCGCGCCGCATGCACGAGTTGAAGACCGCGCGACGAGCCCCGTGGACGTTGTTGGCCGCTCTAGTGATCGGGGCGGTGGGGGTCGGCGCGGTGGAGACCGTCAAGCGTGGCCTGGGGAGCTTGATGGCGCTGATCTTTGGTCGCCTCTTCTTCGCGGAGCCGGTGACGCCGCAGAAGCTGATCGCCATTATTCTGATGGCCGGAGGCGTCGCCATCCTCTTGTTGTAGCCGGATGGCTGGAGCTGCGAATCGACGGCTAGGCTGGCGTTGGGCGGAGCTGGCAGCGAGCCTTTGGCGCTGGTTCTTCCCGCCGGCCGTTGAGCTGGGAGCCCCGTTGCGGCAAACGATCCAAACGTTCCTCCCAAATCTCGATCTGGATCGCGTGAGCTTCCATCGTGCCATGCCACACTTGTTCAGCTGGCTGCCCCATGGCGGCATCACCTTGCCCCACTTGTGGCGATCGCGTCGCACCCGGATCTATGTGGCCCGGCGCTACTGGCGACCGGCATCGCGGGGTGGCCTGGGGTTGATTCTGCACGAGGCGTTGCACGCGCAGCAGGTTCAGGACTGTCTCCTAGGGTGGGGTTGGGGACCGCTGCGGCCCTTTGTGATCTTGTATCTCGCCGCATGGGCGGGGAACGGTTTTCGCTACGTTGGCCATCCGATGGAAGTGGACGCCTACCGCTTCGCGGGAAGCGCTGGCTCGCGTTTTGAATGCTGGTGTGACTCCGGGGCGACTTCGATTCCCTGGGATCGGCTGGCGGGACCGCACGGGGAGCCGCTCGACGACGACGAACTACGGCGGCTGCGTGAGGAGTGCTCTCCCGCCTCTGCTTCGTCACCGGGTCGGGAGCGCAGCGCGGTGGTGGCCCATCGCGATCTGGCCCATTCGATCCCCGGCTGGAGGGGGCTGGAGTCGCTGCTACGACGAAGCCTTGATCTGACTGCCTGGGCCTGGCTGCCAGCGCTTCCCGCTATCCTCGTTGGCGCTTGCACCGTGGTGCTGTGGGGGCTTTTCTGGGGGACGGTGACCGCGATCCTGTGGAGTGGAATCGTGGTGGTCGAGCTGGTGGGGGGCGCGGTGGCCCTCTTTCTCCGCCTACTCGCCGGACTGGTGGGGAAGGTGGGGGCGCTACTCGCGGGCTGAGGCGGGCCAGTCGCGCTGCGCGGCCATCGTCGCCTCGAAATGAGCTAGCAACTGGGTCATTGAGTCGCCGCCGAATTTCTCTAGGACGGCATCGGCGAGGACCAAGGCGACCATCGACTCGGCGATCACGCCGGCCGCCGGCAGAGCGGTGACGTCGCTACGTTCGTAGCGCGATGTCACCGGTTCCATGGTGTCGAGATCGACCGTCGGCATCCCCTTGAGCAGGGTGGAGATCGGCTTCTTATAGGCGGTGATCACCAGGTCGGCGCCGTTGGTGATGCCGCCCTCCAGACCGCCGGCATGGTTGCTGGGGCGGTGCCAGCGGCCGTCCTTGTGTTCGATGGGATCGTGCGCGGCGCTGCCAAAGCCGGCGCTGGCGGAAAGGGCGGCTCCGATCTCGACCGCCTTGACCGCCGGTACCGACATCACCGCGCGGGCCAGTCGCCCGTCGAGTTTCTCGTTCCATTGCACATGCGAGCCCAGGCCGGCCGGCACATTGTGGGCGATCACGGTGACGGCGCCGCCCAGCGTGTCGCCCTCTTCCTTGGCGCGGTCGACCAAGGCGACCATCTCCGCCTCTAGCGA
>QIHU01000621.1 GCA_003231035.1 Acidobacteriota bacterium | reverse complement strand
AGAGCGCTAGCGACGGCGCGCAGTAGCCGCGCGGATGAAAAGGGCTTATCGAGCCTTCGGTAGACCGTCGGAAAGTCACCCTCATCCCTCGATTCCTCCGGCCGAGCGTCAGTCGTGATCACCATGATCGACGGATTCTCCCGCGCCAGTTCGTCGAGAAGCCTTCGGGCTCGTAGCGGACTGTCCCCCACATCGAGAACCACTGCCGACACACCCTGCTTACCCCGCAGCCGCTGGCCGAGCCCGGTCAATCCGACCCCTTCGACAGAAAAACCAGCCGCCGCTAAGACTCGTTCCATCGCTAGCCGAGAGGCGTGGTCGTCGTCGGCAATCAGAACGATGCCGTCAGCCGCGGCAGCGACCGAGGCCCCTACCGACAACGCTCCAGCCTCAACCTCTTCGGCCTCCTCTATTTCCTCCGCGCTCCGGGAGCTGCTCACCGCCGGCAAGCCGAAGCGAACCACGGTGCCTTGTTCCGCCCAGCGACTGGCCACCAACCAGCCACCGTGCGCTTCCGCGATAGCCGCCGCCGCCGCCAGCGCGAGCCCTTCCCGCTTGTCATCCTGGGTGTGCCCTCGCGCCTCGTCCACCACCGGCAGTTGCGCATCGTGACGCAAAGCCGCCACCGTCAAGCAAACGTACGGCCCAGGCTCACGACCCGCCACCGCGGCATCGCCCGGCGTAACGTCTAGATTGCAGGCGTCGATGCGGATCGTACCTCCGTCCACCAGCTCCTCACGCCCCCGCAGGCAGAGGCCTACCAACGCCTGGAAGATCTGCGCGACATCGGCAACCACCAGCCAGAGATCCTCGGGGTAGGCGGTGGTCACGCTGACATCGCCACTGGCCGCCTCTTTCACCACCTGGCTTAAGGTTCGGATCAGATGGCGGATCTCCAAGCGTGCCCTCTGGCCGTCCACGGCGCGGGAAAAACCGAGGACCTGGCGCACCAGCTCCGTGCCGCGCCGGACCGACTGTTCGACCGCGGCCAACATCTCGCGATCTCCCGCGCTCGGCAGTTTGGGACGCAGCAGATCCGTCGCCATGAGGATCGGCGCAAAGACATTGTTGAGGCTGTGAGTAATCCCCTCGGCCAGTGAGCGCAGGCAATCCAACTGCTGCCTACGCAGCAACAGGGAGGGATCCGCATTGGCGCCCACGGTGGCGACATCGAGGCTCCACCGCCGGGAATTGCGACGCTGGGCCATCGAACGTTCCATCATCGCGCGCAACAGACGCCAGCATCCTCCTTCGCGATCCCACGGCACCACCGCGGACGCTCCTTGCTCCACCAAACCGGCCGCGGCGACCAACTCTCCCTCGCCAACGAGCAAGACGATCGGAGCCGAGCCCACGGCGCCGCGCAGCGTCTCGACGCAGTTCTCGGGGCATGGCATCTCCACCACCACGGCAGAGAATTCCTGGCCAGATAGCCGCTTGCGTGCCTCCTCAGGGGACCCCGCAACCACCCACAACCAGTCCTCCTCAGGTAGGACCGGTACCCCACGCGACCGTGCCGAGCGAAGAAACAGCACGCGGTGGCGCTGGGTCAAGTCACCAACCCTTCTCGAACGCCGTAGACCAGCATCTCGGCGTTGTTCTTGAAGCCCATCTTGACCAGGATCCGCGAGCGATAGGTGCTGATGGTCTTGACACTCAGGTTGAGCTCTTCGGCGATCTGGGTGGGAGTCTTGCCACTGCAAATCAGCACCAACACCTGGTATTCGCGGTCCGAGAGCTGATGATGAGGCTTGAGTTCCGCCTCCGGGCCAATGCTGAAGGCGATGCGCTCCGCCAGCTCGGCGGTGATGTAGCGTCCACCCTGCGCCACCTTCTTCACCGCCGCGAGCATCTCGTCGACCGGGGTATCTTTGGTGATGTAACCGGAGGCACCTTGCTTGAGCAGCCGGATCGCGTAGTGATCTTCCGGCTGCGCGGTCAGCATCAGAACTCGCGCCTTGGGAACTCTTCGTTTCAGTTCTTGTAGCGTCTCGCTGGCTCCGCGCCCAGGCATCGAAATGTCCAGGAGCACCACATCGGGCTCATGCTCGAGAGCCGCCGACAGAGTCTCGGGGCCGGTCGAAGCCTCCGCCACCACCTCCAAAGTGGAGACATCCTTGAGCAAGCGAACCACGCCTTGGCGAAAAATCGTGTGGTCATCGGCAAGCAGAACTCGAATCACAGCTGCCCCTCATCCAGGAATTCACAGAAACCAATCAACCCACAGAATGACATCAACAGAGGGTACACCCGCCCATTCCACGGTTGTGCCGAAACACCATTGTGTCCAACCGGTACCGATTATTCCAGAACTGAAAACCTGAACATACTGTCAGCGTAAGACTCTATCGAATGTAGGACTTACCCCTACTCTCTAGGAGCAGCGCTGTTCAAGAGGTTGGTCGGCGACTCGGCGGCCTGTTCTTCCACGATCTGCCGGTCGAGGGTGCGGTCCACGGACAGATCCGGCGCCATCGGGGCCACGGTCTCGGCGGAACGAGCGGACCTACGAGGGCGATTGGTTTCAGCGTCCTCGGCTGCCGGTACTCGCTCGCTCATCAACACCCGGTAGGTGGGTTCCGGCATCTCGACCCCGGCTCCATCGAAGGCTTCCTTCACTTGACGGATCGCCTCGCTCTTCACCTTCATGAAGCTGTGGCTACGCTG
>QIHU01000550.1 GCA_003231035.1 Acidobacteriota bacterium | reverse complement strand
TCGCCTGAGTTCTTCCGGCAAGATCGAGCAAACCCTCGAGCTGGGGGACCGGGAGATCCAAACCCGCGAACGCAGCCGCGAAGAAGTCGCTCTGCGCGAACAGATGTTCGCCCGTGCCCGCGAGGCCGGTCAACCAGCACCACCCGAGGGGTTCCAGCACAAATCGAGTTCTCGCAAAGTGATCCAAGCGATCGCCACGAACGGCGGGACCCTCTACCTCCTCATCGCCGCCCAGGCCATCGAGACGGGAAAGCCGGCCCTGGACCGCTGGGATCCCGTAACCCAGAGCCACGAACGCCTAAACCTCGACCTGCCTCCCTACTCGGGCAGACGCACGATGGCCGCGGGTCGCGACGGGCTCTACATCGCCAACTACGAGGGAGACTCCGGCCGCTGGCGGATTCCTTGGGCGACGCTTGGCGAAGCCAAGTGGGTCGCGGTCGAGGAACTTGAGCTTCCGTCGCCGAACAGTGAGGAGTCGGTCGCGATGAGGCCCGGAAGATCGCATCGGCCGACCGGTCAGAAGCCGCCGGTTCCACCGCAGCCCTAGCAAAGCCGCTCCACAGAGCTCGAAAAGCGAAATCATTTCGCTCTTTGGCGGAAAAGTAGGCGAATTGATTGACCAAAGCTCGAAATCGCCGCACACTAAGCGTAAATAAGGCGGTAAAACATCCGCCAACCCGGAAAGGAAACCAACCATGGCCGCTGGCCCGAACCGAAGATCTTCAGAGGATGCCGCCTCGGAAGAAACCGCACCGAAGAGCGCCCCGCCCAATGCCTTCCGCGCGCAATTCCTGCGCTTTGCCGAACAGCGAGACGAGCCTCCCACCGCCACCGAAGCCGAGTTCGCTGGTCCGTGGCGGCGCCAGCATGGCGAGAGCGGTAACGCCATGCTGCGCAGTTGGGAAGAGCCGCGCCAAGGCGATCGTCCCTTCGCCTCGTTCAGCGATGACCAAACGGCCCAGCTCGCCCTGGCCCTGCTGCCCGCGCGAGGAGCCCTAGGCACCTACCAGCTAAGCCAAGAAGAGCACGGCGAGGGTTTCCTCCTACAAAGAAACGGCCGCCCCGTCGGCCACCTGGCCTATTTCGACGAGCATTTCGTGGAAGCACTCAGCGCCTTGGAGGCCCTGATCAAGAACCCCCTCGCCCTCGCCAACCTTCTAGAAGCCGCCGGGCCCACCGCCCTCGAACAGACCGGGAGGATTCTCAGTCGACAGATGGAGGAGGAGTGAGGCAAGAGGGAGTCGGCGAAGAGCCCCGCCGCTTGCCCCTCGGTGGAATCAGGGTCGCGGTGACCCTAAATCAACCTGAACGACTCACCCGCCGCCAATTGAAAGGATCTCGTACGATCTCTACGCACAATGGAGTCCAATTCGCCCCGATGGGCCCAAGCAGCGCAGTTTCCAAGTCGTAGACCGTCAACAGCGGTGATCCTCTCTGGCCATTCTTGCCACGTGCCCTCTCTACACGAATTCTTCCCTACAAAGAGAACTATTGCTAGGTTTCGAGCGTGCAAAGAGATAACGAACTAGGTCAAACGATCGCTCTTCTGCGCGGCACCCGCTCTCAAGTTGAGGTTTCACGCTGTGGACGAATCTCCTCAGCAGCATGGAATCTCTACGAGAAAGGGCACCGTAAACCCACCGCGGCAAACTTCATGAAAGTCTTGAAGGGGCTTGGATGCAGCCGGCTTCAGTTCGAGGAAGTGCGCTGGCAACTGATGCGCCAGCGGCTTCTTAGCGAAGAGACGGCGGAAGAGCTGCGCAGCTATACGCAGCGTAGTCGGACAGCAGCACTCGGGGAGCATAACGAAAGGGAAGAGGAAGCGCGCCGGGAGTTCCGACGACTCCTAGCTCACGTTGCCCCCTTGATCGAAGAGCTGATCATCCTGACTATCACCTTGAGAAAATGACCAGCGACACCCCACCATCGGTTCCCTACAAACGAAACATCCATTTCCCGACACCGGAAATCTCCCTTCACCGACACAAGACTATGACCAGAGCACGGATACTTGTCCTATCCTTAGACTTATGCAGCACCATCAAGTACAGAGAGACTCACAACTGACTGAACATGAAGTCTAGAAGCGTCGTCGATCCATCGCGCGACCAGTGAAGATTTGCGAGAGGAACCGCGAGAAACTAGAAACGGAGAGCCCATGCGAACTGCCATCGCCACCCTCATCCTTCTCGTCGCCCCACCATTGCTGGCCGCGCAGCCGAAAGTTGAACAGAGTCTAGGTGCGGCTGGCGATGGCGCCGATTGGTGGATCGTCGCCAGCGAACAGGTCGAGGTCGTGCATGCCGAGCTGACCATGGCCCTCCACGGGGAGAAGCTAGAATTGCGCCCTCGCCTTGAGTTGGAACTGCGGCGGATCGGGTTTGGTCCGGTCCGCAAGGCGAAGATCAGCTTCAAGGCGACCACAGCCGAGGGTGCTCCTACCGGCAGCGGCTTGATCGAAGTGGAGCTAGACCGGCCGCTGGCACACAGCTATCGGGTATCCTATTGGCTCTCGCCGGGCTTTCCTGAAGGGCAGGTGGAAGCGCGAGCGGTTGAGATCGAAGGAGCGGTACTCGATATACCGGGCATCAATCCGCAGTTGGTCTGCGGTGCCTTCTGCACTCGCTGCCATGACCTGATCGACATCATCGGGTACTCGTGCGAGGGCGG
>QIHU01000668.1 GCA_003231035.1 Acidobacteriota bacterium | reverse complement strand
CGATGACCATGGCGGAGAAGATTCTCGCCCAACACCTGGTGGGCGAAGGTCCCAAATTCGTCAAGCCGGGAGACGCGGTGGTGGTGGAGGTCGACGGCGGCTACTCGCACGAATTCACCACCGCGCAGGTCCACTACTTCCTGCAACAGGAGTACGGCGACGACTACCAGATCCGCAACCCAGACCGTTTCGCCGTCTTCGAGGACCACCTGATCTATGCCGACGAAGTGGAGCGCATGCGACCCTTCATCGGCAAGATCGACACCCTGCGCGACCTCCAACGGGCCTTCCAGCAACACACCGGGACGCAGGACTACTCGGCCGAAGAGGGAGTCTCCCCCGGTATTTGTCACGAGGTGGCGCGCGAGTACTTGATCAACCCCGGTGATTTCATCCAAGCCACCGACAGCCACACTTGCATGGGCGGGGTCAACAACGCGCTCGCTTGGGGGGTGGGCACCACCGAGTACGCCAACTTGGTGCACAGCGGCTTCACCCAGGTCGAAGTTCCAGAATCGATCCGCTTCGAACTCACCGGCCAACTGCCGTCGGAGGTCACCGCCAAAGACCTGATGCTCCACATCCTGCTGCACTACGCGCGGCCGCAGATGACGCTCAACCGGGTGATGGAGTTCACCGGCCCCGGAATTGCGACTCTGTCGATGGACGAGCGGGCGACCCTGACCAACATGGCGACCGAATGCACCGCCCGCACGGCGGTGGTGCTGGCCGACGACGAGACCTTCCGCTGGCTCGGCCAGTGGCGTCCCGAGGCCAACATCGAAGCGCTCAGAAAGCGCTCGGTGGACCCCGACGAGGGTGCGGAGTATGCCGGCGGCATCCACACTATCGATCTCTCCACCCTGCGCCCGATGGTCGCCGATCCGGGAGACCCCGACCACGGCATCCCCTCCGACCCGACCAACGGCGCCTTCGTCGACCAGGTGGCGGGAACCAAGATCGACATCGCCTACGGCGGCAGTTGCACCGCCGGCAAGATCGACGACCTGCGCTTCTACCACCAGGTGGTTTCAGAAGCCCTCGACGCGGGGCTGAAGGTGCACCCGGAGGTGCGCTTCTTGATCCAGTTCGGTTCGCGCGCGGTCGAAGAATACTGCCGCGGCCACCACATGATCGAGGCCTTCGAAAAGGCGGGTGTGACCCTGATTCAGCCCGGCTGCGGCGCCTGCATCGGCTGTGGGCCGGGCGTTTCCGAATCGCCCGACCAAGTGTCGATCAGCGCCATCAACCGCAACTACAAGGGTCGCTCCGGCCCCGGCCGCCTCTATCTAGCCTCGCCCTACACTGTAGCCGCCTCCGCCTTCTTGGGCCATATCGCGGCCTACAAGCCGGGGATGTTTCGCGGCTAACGGTCATTTTCGTAGCCTTCCACGATCGCCTACGGCTTACCCAGTCGCTTGGACTCGCGAAACGAGTGCCATTTCCACCTCTCTCTCGTCTGCCACTTTTGCTAGACTAGCGTTCCAACTTCCGTCTGCCTCCCATCTATGATTGTCGAAAAACGTCAGCTCAACGGCCACACCCTTCTCACCGTCGAAGGGGTGGTCAAGTTGGGGGAAAGCGCCGCTTTTTTCGCCCAGACACTGGAGCGGATCCTGACTCAGGATAGCGGGGATGTGGTGGTCGATTTCACCAAGATCGATTACATCGATTCGACCGGCATCGGTGAGATGGTCGGATACCTGGGCCGCTTCCGGGATTCGCAGCGCCGGCTCATCCTGGTGAATCCTTCCGACCGCATTCGGCGACTGCTGGAGATCTCGCGACTCGACCAACTCTTCCCTATCTTTGACAGCGTGGACGAAGCGGTTGCCGCCAACGATTGACACCCCGTGGGCAAACGCTCCCTGGGCGGCCCTTGGATGAGAGCATCCAAAGCCATCGCTAGCCTGGTCCTGGCGGCATCCGTGGCCGCCGGTTGTGCATCGCCCACGAGTGGACTCTTCCGCCGCGTGCGCCCCCCGGTTGCCTTTGAGCTTCTGCGCGACAACCCGAGCGTTCCGATCCTCGACATGCGCACACTCGCGGGCTACGCCGGCCCACGGGGCCATCTGGCGGGTGCTCTGTGCTATCCGCTCGACGAGTTGAACCAGCGCGAGGCAGAGTTGCGCCACTTGCGCGAACGAACTCTGCTGATCTACTGCGACACGGATGAGTGTTCAGAAGCCGGTCTCGCGTGGTTCCTAGCCCATGACTTCAAGAACGCCATGCTGATGCACGGGGGCATCGAGGGCTGGATCGACAGTGGCTTCGGCACCGTGCTCTCAGAGAATCCATCCGCTGAAGATAGCGGCCCTGAGTCCGACGACGACGATCAGAACGATGAGGGCTTCTTGCCCCTTGCCGAGAGGGGACCGATCGGCAAGAATTACCCCGAGTGGACCCAGCGCTCCAACTTTTCATAGAACTCATGCCTCTGCCCCTTCTTCTCGCCTGGTTTCTAGCGACGAAGTTGCAACTCAAGAAGGGCCAGAGTTCCTCGTAGGGAGAGACGATGACCATCCAGTCCCCAGTCGACCTCAACAAGGCTGTTCCTCGACGAAGAGACCCGATCCCAGTTCACCACCGACTACGGCAAGATCGTGCACCAGACACCCGGCGCCGTGGCGCGTTGCTCCAACGCGGATGAGATCGCGCAGGTCGTGCGCGCTTGTCGCGCGGCGGGGGTACCGGTCGTCGGCCGCGGCCCCGGCCACACCCAGACCGGCCAGTCGACCACCGAGGGCGGAGTCCTCTTCGACACTTCGGCGATGCAGGTCATTCACGAGATTGACCCCGAGCAGTTGATCGCGGTCTGCGATGCCGGTGTAATCTGGCGCGACGACGATCGAGCACGGACTGGTGCCCCGCGTCTTGACCAACAACCTCGGGGTTTCGCTCGGCGGTACCTTGTCGGTCGCCGGCCTCGGGGTGGCCAGTTTCCGTTACGGAGCACAGGTCGACAACGTCACCCAGCTCGAGGTGGTCACCGGCACCGGCGACATCGTGATCTGCTCGCCGGAGGAGAACACCGACCTGTTTGACATGGTGCGCTCGGGCCTCTCGCAGTTCGGCATCATCACCAAGGTACACGTACAGCTGCGCCGGGCCAAGCCCCGAGTGCGCAAGTATTTCTTGCTCTACGACGACCTCGGCGCCCTGATGAAGGATTGCGAAGGCAGCATGCAGCCTGGCGACGAGACGATCCACTCGCTCGAATCGTGGTGCTCCCCCTGTTTTCAAGGGGTGAAGAAGATCGGCGAGGGGATGGAGCTGGGCGAGGGCGCTCAGACTTTCGCCTACTGGATGTATCCGTTGCATGTCACGGTGGAGTACGACGAGGGCGCCGAGCCCAACGACGCGGAGATTCTCGGCCGCTTTTCCCCTTACCGCCATACGGAGACCAGCGACTTCACCCAGCACGAGTTCTGCGAGCGGCTGAAGCCGTTGTTTACGCTCTGGGACCGCAGCGGCTACACCGAGATGGCCCACCCGTGGATGGAGACGGTCTTGCCCTGGGAGACGGCCCAGGAGTTCATCGAGCTGGCGCTGTCCCAACTGCCACCGCAGGCGCTGGGCCCGGGCGGTCACATCCTGCTCTGGCCGTCGCGCGCGGATACCTCCAAGGCGCCGCTGTTCAAACACCCGGATGGCGACTTCGTCATGGGCTGGGGCATCTTGCCCGGGGTACCTCAGCAGTTTCTCGACATGGCGCTCACCCAACTCGATATGGCGAGCGAGCTTTCGATCGGCTTTGGCGGCAAGCGCTACCTCTCCGGCTATATCACCTTCAATTCGGCCGAGAAGTGGGAAGCCCACTTCGGTAGTGAGACTTGGGCGCGGATGAAGGAGGCGAAGCGGCGGTTTGATCCGGATGGGATTCTGAATCCGGGGTTCATCCAATACGAGTAGGGGC
>QIHU01000795.1 GCA_003231035.1 Acidobacteriota bacterium | reverse complement strand
CACCTTCCAGCGGATCCTCAAAATTCTCAAGACGATGGTCGGCCAGATCGATGTTCTGGAAACGATGACGCCGACTTCGTTCAACTCCTTTCGCGACCGACTGGACAGCGCCAGCGGGTTCCAGTCAATACAGTTCCGCGAAATGGAACTCTTGCTCGGCCACCGCCGACCGGCGGCCTTGGCGATGGCGCCCAAAGGGAGCCCCGAGCACGCGCGGCTTTTGGCCCGGATGGAGGAGCCGAGTCTCTATGAGGCATTCTTACGTTTCCTGATCCTGCGCGGCTACGACATCCCAGCCGAGACCGTGGACCGAGACCGTAGCCTTGGAACGGTCGAAGACGAACGGGTGCGCGTCATCCTGGCTCGCATCTACCATGAGGACGATAGCTGCCGGCAGGTCTGCGAACAGATGGTCGACCTCGACGAAGGGCTGCAAGAGTGGCGCTACCGGCATGTCAAGATGGTGCAACGAACCATTGGCTCCAAGCGCGGCACCGGCGGCAGCGATGGCGTCGAGTACTTGAAGTCGACCCTCTTCGCCTCCCTCTTTCCAGATTTGTGGACGATCCGGGCCGATCTCTAAGCCATGGCCCCACTTCAACTCGACGACTTGCGCCGCACCCCCAACGCGCTGGCCGAACACTACTCGCGGTTTCGCGTCGAAGAACGGCTGCTCCTCACCGGCCATTCTCACCAAGCGTGGCCGGACCGAGCCCTCGATGGCCAAGTGCGCGCCTTCGCCGACGCCGCTGAGCACGTGGACGAGAAATGGCAACGCGCCTTCGCCACCGCCGACCGGTTCCGGCAAGCTCTGCGCACCTTCCTCGATGACCGGGACGGCAGCTACGCGCTGGCCGAGAGTACCCACCGCTTGCTGGTCGCCTTCCTCTCCTCCCTGCCCTTGACGCGGCGGCCCAAGTTGGTGACCACCGACGGCGAATTTCACACCATCCGCCGGCAGCTGGCGCGGCTGAGCGAAGTCGACCTCCCCACGGGCGAGAGCTGGCTGGAGATCGTGCGCCTGCCCGCCGAGCCTTACGAAACCCTCGCCGAACGCATGGCGGCAGCGGTAGACGACCGCACCGCGGCCGTCCTCACCTCCGCCGTCTTTTTCGCCAGCAGCCGGATCGCGCGCGGCCTCGGCGACCTCGCCGACGCCTGTCATCGCCACGGCGCCGAGCTGATGGTCGACGCCTACCATTCGACCGGCGTCGTACCGCTCGCGCTGGCCGAGCACGGGCTCGAAGATGCCTACCTGGTGGGCGGCGGCTACAAGTACCTCCAGGTTGGCGAAGGCAACTGCTGGATGCGGGTCCCGCCGGGGCGCAGACCACGGCCGATCCTCACCGGCTGGTACGCCGAGTTCTCGGCCTTAGCGGACGGCGCGCGCCCCGACCGGGTGCCCTACGCCCCCGGCGGTGACGCCTTCGGTGGGGCCACCTACGATCCCACCAGCCACTACCGCGGCGCCGCGGTGCACGATTTCTGGCAAGAACGAGGGTTGACCTCCGCCTTTCTGCGTCAGGTCAGCCAGCATCAAATGGGATTCCTGCGCCACCTCTTCGACCAGCTCGACCTACCGCCAGCCTTCATCGACCGCGACCGGGTCACTCCCCTGGGCGGATTCGGCGGCTTCCTGGCACTGAGAACCCCGCGAGCCGGCGAGATCCACCGAGCGCTACGCCAACGCGAGGTGTTCACCGACTACCGCGGCCACGTCCTGCGCCTCGGCCCGGCGCCTTACCTCAGCGACCGGCAGCTGGAAGAGGCGATGGGGCATCTGGGAGAGGCGGTGCGGGGGCTATCGGCGCAATGATCCCTCCGCGAGTTCACTCACCACGGCGTCTACCCTCGTTCTTCGCCTGGGCGGCGATGCTCCTGCTCTTGGCGACGCTGCTGGCCCCGGCCAATCGCGCGCGGGCAGTCGACGAAGGCGCGGTCGGGCCGCCCAATCTCATTCTGTTGCTCACCGACGACCAGGCGGCGCATGCGCTCGGCGTGGTCAACCCGTTACTCCAGACACCGCACCTCGACACCTTGGCCGGCGATGGCGTGCGCTTTTCCCATGCCTTCGCTACCGCGCCGATCTGCCCGTCGAGCCGCGCCACCATCCTGACCGGGCTGCACGAGTCGAGCCACCGGTTCTCCCGCCTAACCCCAACCCTGCCGCTCGACTTGCTCTCGCAAAGCTACCCCGTACTCTTGCGCCAGGCCGGCTACCTCACCGGCTTCGTGGGCAAAAACGGCGCCCGGCTCGACGAGACCCGGCAAACGCTGCTCTTCGATTCCTTCGTCGAAATCTTCCGCGATCCCTACCTGAAACCGCAGCCCGAAGGCGGTCTGATTCATGCCACCGACTTGATCGCCGCCGAAGCGACCCACTTCATCCAGCAGCAGCTACCCGGCCAACCTTTCGCCCTGATCGTTTGGTTCAACGCCCCCCACTCCGATCCGAACTACCCCGAGCAGTTCATCCCACCGCAACGCTTCGCTGACCTCTACGACGAGGTCTCGTTCCCCTCGCGCCCCCTGTCAGACAGCGCCTTTTTCGATGCCCTGCCAGCCTTCCTGCGCAACGGCTGGCACCATCATCGGTGGTCGCAGTGGTGGACCCAGGATCTTTACCAGACGATGGCCCGCCGCTACTACGCGATGCTCTCCGGGGTCGACGACGCGGTCGG
>QIHU01000445.1 GCA_003231035.1 Acidobacteriota bacterium | reverse complement strand
AGGCCGATGGTCCCGTTGCCGCCGAAGCGCAGAAGTGGGCGGCTCGCGGTGAGCTGTTGCAAGACCTCCAGGTTCTGGCCGGCTTTGCGCTCGGTCTTGGTCGTGGCCGGAGTGCCGGAGTTCCGGTTGGCGTATTCGCGGTAGGTCGTTTGGCGCCCCATCACTAGGCCGTGGAGGAGGGTTTCGGCCGGCATGTGTTCTTCGCTCCACGGACCGGTGGTGGCGGCGGTGCCGGTTTCGCGATCGATCGGTACCCGCGAGCGCACCTCCATGGCGAGGCGGGTGAGGAAGGCGAAGAGGTCGTCGTGGACCACCAGCAGGTGGCGGCGGAAGAATTCTTGCGCCTCCTTGGCTTCTTGGCCCTCGCCGGGCCAGATCCAACCGGCGAGCTTGTGGGCCAGCTCTCTCACCGAGGAGCAGCGGTCCGCGGGAAGGATCAGCTCTTGGAGAAAGACGCGGTCTTGCCCCTCCCCGTTCTCGTCTTGCTTGGGGATGAGGAGGGCGCTGGCTGGCTCTTGGCTCTCGCCCTTGGAGCTGACCACCATTCCCCGGTTGGCGGCCGGCGAGGGGACCGGCACTTTCGAGCTTGGATCGATCACCGCTAGGTCGCGGTTGAGCCGGCGCAGGACCCGCGGGCAGGTGACCCAGGCGAAGGTGCCGCGGAGGCTGGACACCGGCAGGGCGAGGAGGAGGGCGTCGGTGATGGTGAGGCCGGAACGGTAGTCCCCGGCTTTGGCCGATTCGGGGCCGAAGGCGGCGAGTTGGTTGCGCAGGGTGTCGGCAATATCGTCAGGGATCTGTGCAAGATCGTCCGGGATTTGTGCCGGAAGGATCTCCGAGCGCAGCACCCCTTTGACCGAAGAACCGGGCACCAAAGGGTCGCCGGTGTGGCGCTCGCGCATGGTGGGTAGATCCACCGCGCCGAGCGAGTCGTCGACCCCGATGTGCAGGGGTGAGATGGCGTGTAGAAAGTAGAGCTGGTGGGCGTTGGTCATGGGGCCTCCGCGGGGGGTAGTGTCGAGGGTAGGGGTAGAACAAGGCCGTAACCGTCGTGGGCCGGCGGGGCGAGGAAGGATTGGGGGTCTCCGTCGATACCGGCGCACAAGGAGCGACCCCAGAGCTGTTCGCAAGCCGCTAGCAGTTCCGGTTGGTCGTAGGGGCCGTAGAAGTAGATCGCTCCCGGAGGCACCAGCCGGCGGATCTTGCGCGGCCCGCGCGCTTGCAGGTTCCAGCCACTGACGGCGCGGAAGCGGGGCAGGCAGAGGGCGGCTAGCTCCTTCGCCGGCAGTGTCGAGGCCGGCGGGCGCCAGTCGCCGAAGGCGCCGGGGGTGAGGAGCTGGAGGCGCAGGTAGAGTTTCTTATTGTCGCTGAGCAGTTGATTCATGCGCTTCTCGATCTTCGGGCGCCAGCTCTCGAAGGGTGGGAAGGTGGGGCCCGGTCGTTGTTGGCAGCGCACCAGCCGTCCTTCGCCCCCGAGAACCCGCAGCGTCGGGGCGGCCGGCGGAGGAGCGCCGGCAAGGTCGGCGGAGGAGTCGTCGACCTCGATCACCACACGAAAGTTCTCGGCATAGCGCTGGCCGCCAGAGTTGAAGAGCGCCTCGGGCAGGGCGGTGCCCGACTTGGGGTCGATGGCGACGTGGATGCGGTGTTCGGCGGCGATGGGGGGTAGCTTTTCGCCGGCCGAACTCTCTTGCGCAGCGAGGATCTTCTTGCGGCGCGGCAGGTATTCTTGGAGAGTGCCTAGCCCCCACTCAATCACCGATTCGAGCGGCCAGAAGGGGAAGGTGAGCCGGCGGGTCTTGGCGTTGCCGACTTTGGCGGGCGGGGCGAGGAAACGTAGCCCAGCGGGGCAACTCTTCGGCAGACTGACCCGCTCTCGGTCGCCGCAGGCGACGACTTCGGCGCGGACCAGCTGGTCGCCATGCACGGCAACGTCAGCCGGTGCCGCTGCCCACAGGCGGAGGGAGTCGTTCTCTTTCGCCTCAACCAGCCAGGGACCGCGAATCTTGACCCGGAGCAGCTGGTGCGCCGTCTCCGGGGAGAAGGAGCCTTGCCCCTCGCCGAGACGGGTGCGCACCAGGCCGGCGGCGGTGGCCTGGGGCGGAAGGTGGTGGATCGAGCGGGGCACCACCGGCTGGATGCGGCCGCCGTCGCCGAAGACGAGGGGGTCGCGTGGATCGAGAAGGAGGGTTTGCCAGGTTGGGGTTGGGGCGTTCATGATGGGGTCTCCTGGCTGGCAGCGGGCAGACCGCTGCCGGCGCGATGGAAGCGGGCGGCGATGCGTAGCTCATCGGCCAGCCGCTGGCTGTCTTGCCAGTTCCCGATGGCCTCGATCCGGTCTTCGATCTGTTGGGAGAGGTTGTCTTCGCCGTCGCCGTCAAAGGGCGCCTTGGTGGAGCGCTGGCGCTGCGAGCGGATGCGGCTCTTGACGATCTCCAGGGCCGGGTCGGGCGCTGGGCTCTCGCCGGCTTTGCGCCCGTCTGGAGGATCGAAACGCAGCGCCCACTCGCGCAGCAAGGCACTGGTGCGCAGCGAAAGGCGGTTCTTGGCAAAGCCTTGGCACCAGGTGGCGAACCGTTGGCTCAGGTCGCGGATGGGGCCGCAACAGGTGCGCGGTGGCCCGCTGCGCGGCAGCTCGGAGATCTGAAGCCAGCCCTCCGTGCTTCCGGCGCGGCGCCGAGCCGCCTT
>QIHU01000051.1 GCA_003231035.1 Acidobacteriota bacterium | reverse complement strand
CCGGGCGGTGCCGATCGGAGTGGTCGGTGAACTGGCGATCGGCGGCGCGGGGGTCGCCCGCGGCTACCTCGGGCAGCCGGCGCTGACCGCCGAGAAGTACGTCCCGGATGGCGATTCGCCCGCAGCCGGGGAACGCCTCTATCGCAGCGGTGACCTCGTTCGCACCCTGCCCGATGGCACATTGCAGTTCCTGGGGCGCATGGATCACCAGGTCAAAGTTCGCGGCTTCCGCATTGAGCCGGGCGAGGTCGAGGCGGCGTTGAGCCGCCATCCCGAGGTTCGCGAGGCGGTGGTCGGTGTCGATCTCTCGCCGCGTGGAGAGGGCCGCCTGGTCGCCTGGTTCGCCGCCGGCAAAGAGCGGGCTGGTGAGGAGCGGCCGCCGTTGAGCAGTGCCGACCTGCGCGCCTTCCTGGCGATGAGTCTGCCGGCACACCTCATTCCGACCTTCTTCGTCGAGCTCGAAGAGTTGCCCAAGAGCGCCGTCGGCAAGATCGATCGGCGCGGCCTACCCGCCCCCGAAGCCGGACGGTTGGCCGCGGGCGAGGATTATGTGCCGCCCACTTCGGGTATCGAGCAGACGATCGCCAAGATCTGGCGGGAGGCTCTGGAGGTCGATCGGGTCGGTGTGCGCGACAACTTCTTCGATCTCGGGGGTCACTCCCTGTTGTTGGTGCGGGTCCAGGAAGAGGTGCGGAAGGCGTTGGATCGCGAGGTTTCGATCCTCGACCTCTTCCGCTATCCGACGGTCGCCGATCTGGCCGCCCATCTTCAGTCCGGGGGCGAGGAAGAATCCGGCTCCTTCGCCCGCCGCGCCCAGGAGCGACTCGCCGCGGTGGAGGGTAGCTCCGGCGCGCCGATCGCCATCGTCGGCATGGCGGCACGCTTCCCGATGGCGCGCAGCGCCGAAGACTTCTGGGCCAACCTGCGTGACGGCGTGGAATGCTTGACCTTCTTCACCCGCGAGGAGGTGGTCGCGGCCGGAGTCCCCGAGTCGATCGCGGACCGGCCTGAGTTCGTCGCCTCCTACGGCTGGTACGAAGGGGTCGGCCGGTTCGACCCGCGGCTGTTCGGGATCTCGCCGCGCGAGGCGGAGATTCTCGATCCTCAGCAGAGGGCCTTCCTCGAATGCTCCTGGGAGGCGCTCGAACACGCCGGCCACGCGGCGGAGAGTTTTCCCGGCCGGGTCGGCCTCTTCGCCGGCACTGGTCTCAACCACTACATCCACAATCTGCTCGCCAATCCACCGGCGATCGAGGGTGTCTCCCGGTTGCAGCTCGGTCTGGCCAATGACAAGGACTTTCTGACCACGCGCGTTTCCTACAAGCTGGATCTGCGCGGCCCCAGTATCAACGTGCAGACCGCCTGTTCCACCGGGCTGGTGGCGGCTCACCTCGCCTGTCGTTCCTTGGCCCAGGGCGAGTGCGAGATGGCTCTGGCGGGGGGCGTCGGCATCAACGCTTTCAGCAAGAGTGGTTACCTCCATGAGACGGGCGGCATCCTCTCCTCGGACGGTCACAACCGAGCCTTTGACGCCAAAGCCGATGGTTCGGCGGGCGGCGACGGCTTGGGTATCGTGGTACTCAAACGGCTCGAAGATGCGCTCAAGGATGGCGACACGATCTACGCGGTCATTCGCGGCTCGGCGGTCAATAACGATGGCTCCAACAAGGTGGGGTTCACCGCTCCCAGCATCGAGGGGCAGGCGGAGGTAATCGCCACCGCGCAGGCCGCGGGTGGCGTCGCGGCGAGTGAGGTCAGCTACGTCGAGACCCACGGTACCGCCACCGTACTGGGTGACCCGATCGAGATCGCGGCCCTGCGCGAGGTCTTCGGCAAGGAGGGCGGCCGCAAGAGCTGTGCGCTGGGCGCCGTCAAGAGCAACATCGGCCATACCGACTCGGCCGCCGGGATCGCCGGTTTGATCAAGACGGCGATGGCTCTACACCACCGGCAAATCCCGCCGAGCCTCTTCTTCGAAAGGGCCAACCCGAAGATCGATTTCGACAACAGCCCGCTTTTCGTCAACACCGAACTGCGCGATTGGACGGTGGAGGACGGCAAGCCGCGAGTCGCCGGGGTCAGCTCCTTCGGTCTCGGCGGCACCAACGCTCACCTGATTCTGGAAGAAGGGCCGGAGCGTTCGCCGACTAGCCCTTCGCGTGGCTGGCAGATCGTCCCCCTCTCTGGTGCCTCGCCCGAGGCTCTGGAGAAGGTGAGCCAACGCCTCGTCGCTCACCTTGGAGAGCAACCGGATCTCGACTTGGCCGACGTTGCCTTCACTCTGCAAGGGGGCCGCAAGCGGTTGCAACATCGCCAGCTGGTGGTGGCGGAGGATGTTGAGGACTTGCGCGCGGTGCTCAAAGGAGGCGGACCGGAGCGCATTCTCGTCGCCAATCAGGAACGCAACGACCGCCCGGTGGTCTGGCTCTTACCAGGGTTGGGGGACCACTTTCCGGGGATGGGACGAGGGCTCTACGACACCGAGACCACATTCAAGGCAGCCGTCGATCGGTGCTGTGACTTCCTAGAGCCGATTCTAGGTGAGGATCTGCGAGGGCGCTTGTTCGCCGCCAACGAGGTCAGCACGGCGGCGCCGGGGCAGATCGACCTGCGGCGAATGCTGGGGCGTGGCGCGGCAGCCCAACCCGAAGAGGGCACCGCGGAGGGAGCTCTCGACCGAACCCGCTGGGC
>QIHU01000167.1 GCA_003231035.1 Acidobacteriota bacterium | reverse complement strand
CGAGAGTGGCCAAACTCGGGTCTATACGAATCCCTTGAACACTCCGTTCCAGCCGATCCAAGATACCCGAGCCTTCGCCACCTGCCCGTAGGAAGGACCCAAGCCTGCCGAACCAGGTGCTGCCGAACCAGGTGCCACCCGAACCACAAACCCTTTGTAATCTGCTGCTTCTGCTTCCCGGGGTGCCAGTCAAACCGGGGGGACTGGATAAATCCTCCTAACTATCTGAAAACGTTGAACTTACACCTTTGGTACACCAAAACTCAGGATGCCATCCACGGGGTGCCAGTCAAACCGGGAGAGTCAAACCGGGAGAGCTGGGAGAGTGCTCAAGACTGCGTCAAAAAGTCACGCCGAACTAGCGAGTTTGAGAGGCCAGAACCGCCTAGAACCGCTCCACCAAGGCCAGTTTGGTCACTTTCCCTAAGACATTGCGGGGTAGTTCGTCGACCACGAGGAGCCGGCTGGGTAACTTGTAGGTGGCCAGCCGCTCGCGGGCCCAGGTGCGCAGCTCGTCCAGCTCCGGCTCCTCGTCACCGGCGCAAACCAGCGCTACCCCCACCCGTTCGCCCCACTCCGGGTCGGGGATACCGACCACGGCGCAGTCGGCGATCTGGGGGTGGTCGCGCAGTTCGGCTTCGATTTCGAGGGCCGAGATCTTGTACCCGCCGCTCTTGATGATATCGACGCTGGCGCGGCCTAGGATTCGGTAGATCCCCTTCTCGACCACCGCCACGTCACCGGTGCGAAACCACCCGTCACGAAAGGAGGCGGCGGTCGCCTGGGGCTGGCGCCAGTACTCGCGAAAGAGGCCGGGGCCGCGCACTTCGATCTCGCCCGGCTGGTCGTCGGCCACTCGTCGACCCTTGCGGTCCACGCGCTGGATCTCGACTCCCGGCAGCGGGCTGCCCACGGCGCCCGCGACGCGCTCGCCCACGAGTGGGTTGGACAAGGCCATGCCGATCTCCGTCATGCCGTAGCGTTCGAGCAAGGTATGGCCGGTGATCTCTCGCCACCGCTCGAGGGTCCGCACCGGCAGGGCGGCGGAACCGGAGACCATCAAGCGCATACGACGCGTGGCGGCGGAGAGCCGTTCGCGCTCGGCCGGCGCCTTCGCCTCCCAGCCACGAATCAGCCGGTAGTAGATCGTCGGCACCGCCATGAAGAGGGTAAGTTCTCCGCTACCCAACCGATCCCAGACCGCCTCGGTATCGAACTTGGCTAGCAGCTCACAGCAGGCGCCCGACCACAAGGCACAGGTGAGCACATTGACGATCCCATGCACATGGTGCAGCGGCAACACACAGAGGGTGCAATCATCGTCGCGCCAACCCCATGCGGTGGTCAGAGTCTTGACCTGAGCGGTCAAGCCGGCGTGGGTCCAGACCACTCCCTTCGGCCGGCTGGTGGTGCCCGAGGTGTAGAGGATCATCGCTCGACGGGTGTCGACGACCTGAGGCAAGGATGAGGGCCTTTCCCCGCGATCCGTCAGTAAGTCTTCAGCGGCAAGCAGCGGCAGTCCTCGGCGCTCACACAGTGGGACCAGCCGCCCGGCGAAAGAACTCGCCGCAACGACCAGCACCGCCTCGGTGTCTTCCAACACATAGTCCAACTCGGCGGCCGGATGGGCAGTGCACAACGGTACGGCGACGCCTCCGGCACGCCAGATCGCCCACTGTAGAGCGACGTAGCTTCGGCCCGGTGGTACCAGGAAAGCGACCCGCGCTTCCCCAAGATCGTCCCGCCGCCTTGGGTCTCCGCTCTCGGCCAACAACCTTGCGAGAAGCTGGCCCGCCACCGCTTCAGAGACCGCTAGAAGCTCAGAATAGGTGAAGGAACCCTCGACGCCGAGGAGCGCTCGGCGGTCACCGTGATGTTCACAGTGTTGCTCGGCGCAGCGAATGAGTGAGAGTCCGATAGCCCTATCCCTTCCTACCCTTCCGCCTTCAACGCACCGAGCAGCTCTTCTTCCAGCTCCTTCAACCGGCCAGCATTGAGCCCCAGAGCACTACCCAGAGCGTCTAACCAGCGGCTCTCCGCCTCGACCACTTCGCCGTCCGCGCGCACCGCCAGCAGGGCGGCGCGGTAGAGCGCCTGTGCATGGCTCGGGGAATGGACGCCCCCAGCCAACTCTTGCGGTGAAGCGGGCTTCACCATCTCCGCGCGAACTTGGGCCGCTTGTTCGTCAGTGAGTCCTCCTTCGGCCAGCTGCTGGTGAATCAGCTCTTTCTCTTCCTCCGCCAGGGAGCCATCCGCCATCGCCGCGGCCACCATCGTCCGCGCCAGAGGTAGCAAGAGCTCTGGCGGCACGCCATCGTCCGTGATCTCGGCTGGAAGCGCGGCGGGAGCGGTGGGCAGGGGCGGGAGTGACGGGAGGGGCGGCAAGGATTTCGCCTCCGGCGCGGAGGTCGGCGTTGCGGGAAGCGGGGGAATCGGCGGAGGCGCCGGTCTATTGCCAACCCCGGTGTTGTACCGGCCGCCGGTTGCCGAAGACTGCGACTTCCCCATTTTCTGAGCCGCCAGAGCACCGGCGATCGCCGCGCCGCCCATCATCAAGAGCTTGCCCGCGCCGACCCGGCGCACGATGCGCCTGGTATTGATGCCGGTCGACTGTTGAATCGCCTTGCTGACCATTCTGTCCAAGAAACCCATGGATTCTCCTCCCTTGCCCGTGAGCTTACAGCGAACCCGCGCGCGCGGATCGGATAGGCTCGGTCTTGCTACCGCTCGATCACCTAACGGAGCCGATTATGAAGAGATTCCTCGTCAGCCTTGGGGCCCTCGCACTCTTGCCGCTCACCACCTCGCTTGCACAGGCCGCTTCGGCTCCCGCCGTTCGTGGCACCGGCGGCGCGGTGGCTTCGGGC
>QIHU01000613.1 GCA_003231035.1 Acidobacteriota bacterium | reverse complement strand
CGAGCGGCTGGCCACCCTCGGTGACCGTGATCGCCAGCGGCTGAGCCTGTGAGCCCGGCGCGCCAAACAGGAGGGCGGCGAGGAGGAAGGCCGGGACCAGGGGAAGGCATAGGCTGCGCCGTGCTGGCTGGGAGGCAAGTGCGTTCATCATCGCTCCGCGTTGTGCTGGTGGGTTTATCGCTGTGGAATTCATCGTTTGTCGGCGTCCAGTCATGGGAGGAAGATCACTTGGGACAGGCCGCCCTCGTCGTCCACCACGCCGATCTCAGCTTGGTCGCGGAATTCGACGGTGACGCCGCCGCGCAGGGTGAGGCGGTCGAGTCGGTAGAGGCCGCTGTAGCTCTCGCCCGCGACGATCTGCCCGGCCGCGCCGGCTAGGAGCAGGCGGCGGCGGTCCGCCGATTGATCGATCACCCGGTAGTCCCCGGAGGCGGTGCGCACCCACATGCCGACGACGCCGAGAGCGAAGCGCTCGGCACCATCGGCGGGCTCGATCCAGAGTGAGGTCGGATCGGCGGTGTCGACTTGCAAGTTGGCGGTGAGCCCCGAGCCGAGCCTCGGCAGGACGGTATCGGCCCGCAGAATGAACTCCGGGCCGCGGGCCACGATCAGTTCGCCGAGCGCCGCCGGCACGGCGTTGGTGTCGTGCAGGAAGAGGGTTCCCGGCGCCGCTTGACGGCCCGGGGAGAGCGCGCAACTGTCCCGACCACCCTCGACGCTCGCTTGGCTGGGTGGATCGAAGCCGATGAGGTCGTCGGCGTAGATCGCCACCCGACCGCCCCCGGCGGGGTAGGTTTGGCTACAGAAGAGGTCACCGAACTGGTTGATCGAGCTGCCGCCCTCGGCATCGATGAAGCCGCTACCGGAGAGGCTGCCGACCACCAGGTGAACGGTGCCGCCCGCCCCCGCGCCGGTGGTGTTGTCGGCCCGCTCGCCGTGCACGTCAACTCGGCCGTCGAGAACCAGTTGCGGCGTCTCAATCCACACCGCGCCACCTCCGGCGCCGTCGGCGGTCGACAACTTGCAGCGCATGCCTCCGCCTCCACCGCCCAGGAAGGGGAAGTAGACGCTATCGAAGACCTCGCCCGCGATTGTCGGCCCGAAGAAGTCCATGCCCGAGCCGCCGTGGCTGCCGCCCGCTGGGGGGGCCGAGCCGGCGACGCCCGGCGGCGCCATGCCGGTCTGCGACGGGAAGGAGCTAGAGCAACCGCTGGTCGCGGGGTCCGGCACGCCGCCCGAGTAGCCAGCGCCACTGGCATCGATCACCGCGCCGGCTTCGACGGTCATCGAGGTCGTCGCCGACAACCGCCAGAGGCCGTCCGCGACAGGAATCACGGTGGCGCCCGAGCGCACGATCAAGGTGTCCACGGGGGCGAGAGAGCCCAGGGCGACCTCGCCGGCCAGCACCAGCTGGGCGACGCGGACCGGATCGGTGGCGTCCAAGCCGGCGCCGTCGCCGAGCTCGATTTGGTCGAAGCGGTATTCGCCGTGGTAGGTGGCGGCCGCGGCGGCGGTCGCGGCGCCACGCAGCAGGACGCTGCCCAGTGCGTCCACTTCGGCCACCTGGAAGGCGCCGAGGGTGGTGCCGGCGGCGTCGGTCAGCACCATCCAGCCGCCCCACCAGCGTGCGCCCAGAGGGGCGTCGGCGGTGACTCTAAGATCTCCGCCTTCGATGGAGGCGGTCAAGATCCCGCCGGAGCCCAAGGGCGGCAAGACGGTGACCGGCCCCACCCGGGCGGAACCGTCAACGCCCAAGCCATTGCGCAACGCGAGACGACCGTGGGTCGATCCCGGCTGGTGCACGAAGAGGGTGCCCGCGCCCGCATAGCGCCCGAGGGTCAGGCCGGATCTCCAGAAGTAGCTGGTGCCGCCGGCCACGCGAACTTGCGCCTCCGGGTCGAAGTCCAGTACGGAGCCGATCCACAGGGCGGCGCGACCACCGCCCCCGGCACCGTCGCTGAGGGCGCCGGTGAAGGCGGGGGGGGTATCGCCGCCGGAGACATCGATCTCGCCGCCACCGCTCAACCGGTCGGCATGGAGGGCAACGCTACCGCCCGCGCCAGCGCCGAAGGGGGCGTCGCCGCCGCGCGCCAGGATGCGACCGCCGAGCACCAGTTGATCCACGGTCAGGCGTAGGGCGCCGCCGCCCGCGCCGCTGGTCTGGGTCACCGAGGCTCCGCTCGCCCCCGGCAGGGTTGGCTCGGTGGGGCTGTCGTAGGGGTCGCCCACCACGCCGCCTTGCGCACTGTTGGCCGGATCGATCGATCCCGCCCCGCCGTGGCTACCGCCGGCGTTCGGTGGCAGCGCCGGGGCGATCCCCAGCGGCGCCGCCCCCGGTAGTCCAGCGGCCACCGCTGGCAAGCCACGGCCTGAGAGGTCGAGTTGGGCGCCGCACTGGAGGCGCATTTCACCGGTGACTTCGAGGTCGAGGCCGGAGGACAAGCCGGTGTAGGTGACTCGGGCGCCTTCCAAGAGAAGGAGCGCGTCGAGCGTCACCAGGCTGGCGTTGAGGGAGTAGTCGCCCGCCGGCAGCGCCAGGGAGCCGGCGAAGGGGCCGGTGAGGAGGCTGCCACTCTCCCACGGCGTCACTTCGAGGAGGCTCACTGAGAGCGCCACGGCGCTGAGGTTGCCAGCGTAGTCGAGTACTTCGAGGGTGAGGGCGAAGGGGGTACCCGGCGCGGCGCTCGGCGAGGGCGTCCAGACG
>QIHU01000686.1 GCA_003231035.1 Acidobacteriota bacterium | reverse complement strand
AGAAAGCCCTCGCGGACTTGGCCAGGACTCAGAACCTCGCCATCCTGCCCCTCTACGGCGACCTCCCCGCCGCCGCCCAAGACCGAGTGCTTCGCCCCCTCGACCGCCGCAAAATCGTCCTCGCCACCAACGTCGCCGAAACCTCCCTCACCATCGACGGCGTCTCCGCCGTCGTCGATACCGGTCTGGCCCGCGTGATGCGCTACGACTCCGGCTGCGGTCTCAACCGCCTCGAACTCTCCCGTATCAGCCTCGCCTCCGCCACCCAACGGGCTGGCCGAGCGGGCCGGCAAGGCCCCGGCCTCTGCTTACGCCTGTGGACCGAACACGACCACCGTTCCCTGCCCGAGCGCAATGAGGCCGAAATCCAGCGAGTCGACCTCGCCGCCCCCGCCCTTCAACTCCTCGCCTGGGGAGAAACCGATCTAGAGGAATTCGGCTGGATCGAGCCGCCGGCTCCTTCCCGCCTCCAACGTGCCGAGCGCCTCCTACGCCACCTCGGCGCCCTCGACAAGACCGGCGTCACCCCCCTTGGCCACACCCTCGCCCGCCTCCCCCTCCACCCCCGCCTCGGCCGTCTGGTGATCGAAGGCGAGAGACTCGGCCAGGCCCCGATCGCCGCCCTGGCGGCGGCCCTCCTCTCCGAACGCGCCCCCTTCCCGCGCCCCCACCCGTCCCAGCACGACCCGCGAGCCGTGCGCCCCGCCCGCTGCGACTTGCTCCACAAGATCGACCTCCTCCACCGCTTCGACCACCACTCTCACGCCAGCGAAGGTCTGCTCTCCGGCCCAGCCCGGCAAATCCTACGCGTGCGCGACCAACTCCTGCGTACCCTCAAACTCCCGCGTACTCACGGCAAGACCACCGCCCTCACCTCCCCCGACGGCGAAGAGGCCCTCCTGCGCGCCCTCCTCGCCGCCTTCCCCGACCGGCTGGCCAAACGGCGCCAACCGGGTAGCGACCGGGGCGTCATGGTCGGTGGGCGCGGCGTCCGGATGGCGGCCGAGAGCGTGGTGCGCGAGGCTGCCCTCTTCGTCTGCGTCCAAATGAACGCCGGGCGCCGCGGCGAGCGGGCCGAGAGTTTGGTGCGGGTCGCCTCCGCCGTCGAACCTTCGTGGCTCCCCGAGGAGGCGCTCGAGACTCGCGAAGTCACCGAGTTCGACTCCCAACGCCAACGCGTCATCGGCTGGTCGGCTGGCGTCGCACCTTCTACGCCGACCTGGTGATCGAAGAGGTCGCGCGACCGGTCGAAGACCAAGCGGCCGCCAGCGCTACCCTCGCCACCGCCGCCGCCGGCTGCCTGGACCAAGCCCTCGCGCTCGACGAGCCCGCCACCGCCGCCTTTCTCGAACGGCTCCGCTGCCTCGCCAGCTGGATGCCCCAACTGGAACTACCCCGCTACGACGACGCCGACCTGATCGAGCAACTGCCCGCCCTCTGCGCCGGCAAACGTTCGTTTGAAGAACTCCGTCGCCTCCCCCTGGTGGAGATCCTCCTCGGTTCCCTCTCCCACTCCCAGCGCCAAGCCTTGGACCGCCATGCACCGGAGCGCTACCGGCTGCCCACCGGCCACCAGGCGCGGATCGAGTACCGCCAGGGCGAGCCACCGGTGCTGGCGGCGCGCATCCAAGAGCTCTTCGGTCTCACCCAGACACCTCGCCTCGGCGGGGGTCGGATCCCCCTACTCCTCCACCTCCTCGCCCCCAACCGCCGCCCTCAACAGGTGACCGACGACCTGGCGAGCTTCTGGAAGAACACCTACCCGCAGGTCAGGAAAGAGCTCCGTGGCCGCTACCCCAAGCACGCCTGGCCTGAGGATCCACTCACCGCCCAGCCCGAAAGCCGCCCGCGTCGACGACGCTGAAGGAGCTGGCTACCTCTCCAACGAGAGATCGACCCAGACCAGCCGATGGTCGGAAGCTCGCTCCGCGAGGGCCCGGCTCGCCGCGTCTTCCTCCTCCGACGGCCAGAAGACGCCGCCGCCGTGCACCTTCAGGTTCGACGAGGGCAGGACGTAGTCGACCCTGCGACCACCGAGGAAAGCGGCGGTGGAGCACTCGGCGAATTCCGGCGGACCCGCAGTGCGTTCAGCCAAGGCTCCCTGGCTGACACAAACGGCGCCGGTATCTTGAATGCGCGGGTGGTCGAGGAGCTGCCCGATCGCCGTCACCCCGTCGTACCCGGGTTGGGTGGCGTCGGGGGCAACGCCGGGGCTGGCGTTCAGATCGCCCGCGATGACGAAGGGGTGGTCGAGCCGATAGCCCCCCGGTAGCCCTTCGTCGTCGTAGAGCTCCGGGCTGTCCGCCAGGTAGTCGACCCAGAACTTGATCTCGTCGAAGTTGCGCCGGCCGTTGCGATCCTCCGGGCCGTCGAAGACCGGCGGCGTGGGGTGGCTGACGAAGAGGTGCAGCAGGCCACCGCCGTGGTTGGCGCCGAGCTGAACGGGGAGATCCCAGTGCGACTTGCTGGAGAGGCGCAAGACCTCCTCGGCGCCGCCCTCGAAAAAACCGGGCGGAATGTGATGGCCGGGCAAATCGCGCCACAGGAAGTACTGGAAGGTGCGCACCTGATCGGCGAGCAAGGGATAGCGCGAGAGAACCGCCATCGCGTACTGGCCAGGATAGATTCCAAAACCGAAACTGTCACCGCCGTAGGCCCGCGTACCGAGGTCGCCAGGGGTGGCGCTCTTGCCATCGCCGTCCAAGTCGTAGCCGGAGAGCAAGCCGGTGTTCGACGCGGCGGCGAAAGCGTAGGGATAGTCGATCGCCCCATCACCCCAGGCCAGGTAGTTGGCGGCGAAGCGCTGGGCGTTGCGCAACGGCTCACCGTCCGCCGGGAGATCGACCTCATTGAGGATCAGAATATCGGGCCGCACCTGCTGGATGATCGCCGCGGCGGCCAGTGGCTGCGGCGCGCTGCCGGCGCCTTCGGAGCCCAGCTCGGTCAGCTGCTCGGTGGAGAGTTCTTCGATGTTATAGGTGGCGACGCGCAAGGTGCGGCGAGGCTCCGTGGCCTGGGGTTCTCGCGTGGCTTCCTCGTCGGAGGCCATCGCCTCGGAAGGCTTTCCATCTCCCCTCCCGCACCCCCAAGCTAGAGCCAGAACGGAGGCCGCGAGGAGCGCCGTGGGTAACCACCTCAAAACTGCATCCCAGCGCAGGTATGCACTCAGGAGAGTACCCTTTCCAGATGGTCCGCCAGGGCGATGGCGATCTCTCGCTTGCCCTCCAGGCGCACCTCGGGTTCTCCCGCGGTCACCAGGTAGGCCACCTGCTCGCCGTGGGGTCCGGTTTCGGTTCCTTGGTTGGCGACGATCGCCGGGTAGCTCTCAAGTCGCTGTCGCGCGATCGCCATCAGCTCCGCGTGGCTGACCCCTTCTTGATACTTGAAGGTGACCATGTGCAGGTCGGGGAAGCGCTCGCTGACCTCCTCGATCACCTTGGGCAAGGTCACTAGATCGATGCGGTCCAAGGCCCCACCGCTCGGCGTCTTACCTTTAAGGAGTCGTGCCGGTGCGTAGTCGGCGACCGCCGCGGTGAAGATCGCGGCGCGGTGGCCCGCCTGCTCCAACCGCTCGCTCACTAGCCTTCGGTAGTCGTCGTAAGTGCGCGCCAAAAGGTAAGGCAAATCGGGCGGCGGCAGGTAGGCACCATCGCCGTGGATCAGCTCCACATCGGCGCCGCGCAGCAGCAACTCGCGGGTGACTATCACCCCCAGTTTGCCGCGAAAACGGTTGGTGAGGCGGCGCACGCTGTCGATCGGCACCGGCGTCGGTCCGCCGGTCACCAGAATCGGCACCCCTTTGAGCGGCGACCGGCTCACCGCCCGGCAGACGGCATCAGTGATCACCGTTTCAGACGGGATGTTGTGCTTGCCGTAGTCCTCCCGCGGCGCCACGATCTGAAC
>QIHU01000756.1 GCA_003231035.1 Acidobacteriota bacterium | reverse complement strand
ACAGATTTGACTTCACCGCAGGGGGCACGATGACAGAGCGAGGCGATCCAACCACTTCGATGCGAGAGCTTGCGGCGACATTTCCCTCGGTCATCGTGGGCAGTTCGTGCAACCAGACCTCGTTCAAGGTAGGAAAGAATGCCTTCCTGTATCTCGGCCCAGGTCCCAAGGGAAAGGGCTTCAAGGCCATGTTCAAGCTCGACTCCTCGATGAACGAGGCCAGGAAGCTGGCAGTCGAGGAACCGGATCGCTTCGAGGTCGGAGCGACGACCTGGGTCACCACACGCTTCTCTGAGGAGACCGCTCCCCAAGACAATTTGGCATGCCTGGCTGCGAGAGTCCTACGAGCTGAGCGGCGCCACGGCATCGAGTGCTGGCAGGTAAGCCCAGAGCATGGCCTTCTGGCTAGATCAGTTGGATGTGGGTCTTGTGGGTTTGACGGAGGTCTAGTTGGCGGGCGGGGGCGGCGGAGTTTAGGTGGAGGCTGAGGGGTGTTCGGGTGGCTTGGGCGGTGAGTTGGACGGGGCCTAGGTTGAAGGTGGTGCGGATGGGATCTCGGTGGCTGGGGGGATGACCAAGGAGCGCGCTCATCGCTTGGGTCCAGGTTGCTAGGTTGGGGGGGCTCAGGATGAGTTGGGCGGCGGATGTTGCGCCGTTGGGGTGGCAGTTGGAGTTGTCTGGGAGACTGGGGATTCTGCGTTCTCTGGGCGTTTCGTCTTGGATTAGAAAGGGGATCTTCGCCATGCTGGCCATGTTGGGGTGGGGTAGGGCAAGCTGCCAGGCGACTTTCTGGCCGTTGGGCTTGGTTCTGGCGCCGGGGTAGGGGCCGTCGAAGTGGAGGCCGGCTCGGTGGGCTCGGTGCAGGGTGGTTTGTAGATCGGGACAGTGGAGAGCGAAGTCGACCAGCCCTTCTTCGGCCGCTAGGTGACGGGCGAAGTAGCGGGCGAAAGGGCTCTTGCTGGCCAGGAGGGGGGGCAGTAGGCCGAGGCGGCGACTGAAGCGTAGGAGGGGGCCTAGACCGGGTTTGGCGGGGGCTAGGAGTTCCAGGTAACTGGACTCGGTCAGGGGAATGAGGGCGTTGTGGGTGAGCCCTCCGGCGTGGCTACCGCCAGCTAGCACTACGAAGCCCAGCCTTTGGAAATTTCGCTTCGCGGTTACGAGATGGCGGACGGCTAGAACCGCGTGGTCGAAGGCAATCGCGCAGGGGGTTGTAACGTTTTGGTTCAAGACGACCCATACTAGTAGGAGCACCTCAAAAAAACAGGAAGCACGCTGAGTACAGCAGGGTGAGTTCTGGATGCTGGTTGGGAGTTGTGAATGAGTTCATCTCTACGCTTGATGCTGGTGGGACGCAACCGGCTTTTTCGCGAGTGTCTGGTTTCCCTGTTGGACGGAGCCGAGGCTTTCCGTGTGGTTGCGCAGACCGAGGATCTGAGCGAGGCGGCGGTGCGCCTGGACGTGGAGGTGGTCGATGTCCTCCTCCTGGACCAGGGCCCTCTTCAGGAGAGTGTCCGGGGCGAGATTCGTCGGCTATTGCGGCGTCATCGGGAGACCAAGATTCTGGTGATCGGAGTCGCTCATGCAGACGAGTTTGTCGCCTGTATCGAGGCGGGCGCGGGCGGTTGTGTGGCCAAGGAAGCCTCGGCCTTGGAGCTGACTCGGGCGATTGAGTTGGTGAACCAGGGCAAGAATTCTTGCTCACCCGCGGTGACCCGTTCTCTGTTCAATCGGTTGGCGGAACTCGCTTTGGACGCGGAGTGCCAGACGATGGTGCAGCTCCTTGAGTTGACCGCGCGTGAAGTGGAGGTGCTCGAACTGCTGGCCCAGGGACTGAAGAACCGGGAGATTGCCACACGGTTGTCGTTGTCGCCGCATACGGTGAAGAATCATGTGCACAATCTGCTGGGCAAGCTCGATGCCGCTGACCGTGTCGAAGCGGTCCGTGAGGCTTTCCGCAGAGGGTGGCTGCTAGAATGTCGGGGTTCCTTCGAGAGGGCTTGGCCAGCGAGCAGTTTGTCCGTCGCTTAGATCTTTTCTGGTCCTAGGGGACTATTGCAGTCAGCTTGTCGATTCCATATAAGTCAATATTCGCATCCAGTTTGTAGGAGAGGGTCGCCCAGATGATGTTCCGTGGTGGCTCGATGAGAGGGGAGGTCTGAGAGTGATTCGTCTTTTTGTGATCGATGCCCATCGTCTCTTGGGGGAGGCTTTGTCCAAGTCGCTGCAACGCCAGGCCAACATTCGCGTGGTGGGTTGTGCCGCGGCTGTGGATCCAGGGTTGGAACCGTTGCGCCGCGGCGGTGCTCAGGTGGTGCTGGTCGACGCCAGCGCCAACGTTGAGGGTTCTCTGTCCACGGTGGCGCGTTTGCGCCATGAGCTGCCCGCGGTGGCACTTCTCCCGATCGGACTGCGCTCGGAGGCCGAGGTGATTGCCATGCTGGAGGCGGGAGCCAGTGGCTATGTTCTGCAAGATGCTGGTTTCGATGAACTGGTGCGCACCATCGAGGCGGTACACCGTGGCGAACCCCCGTGTTCAGCCGGAGTGGTGACCAGCGTTTGCGCCCGCATCCAGGAGCTGGCTCGCTCCCGACGACGGCGGCGCAAGCTGCGCGCGGTGCGGCTCACAACCCGTGAGGAGGAGGTCTTGCACTTGGTCGCGGAAGGGCTGGCCAATAAACAGATTGCCGGTCACTTGCGGATTAGGGTGCCGACGGT
>QIHU01000701.1 GCA_003231035.1 Acidobacteriota bacterium | reverse complement strand
TTTTTGTTCTGCGACCCCTTGGTAGCGACCGGTGAACACCTGTTCGGGCGTAAAACCCGATAGTCCGCTGTGGTGGTGCTCCAGGTTGTACTGTTCCGTCCCACGCAATCGGGGCCAGTTTTAGCCTCCTAAATCCCACCTAATCGGGGCCACCTCAAGGGCCCTAATTCCCACCCATTCGGGGCCACCGTCGATCTTGGCTATCCTGCCCGCTTTCCCTGGAGGAGAGCGTGACATGAAGCCGTTGACCTGGAGACGTCTGGTGGACCGAAAGATCGTCGAGTACTTGGTGGCCGGCAAGAGCCGGCGCTGGATCAAACGCAACCTCAAGATCGGCAGCGGACGCTTCGAGAAGGTGAGCGCGCTCGCGCAGCAGCACGGCTACCTCGACGGTGAGCCGCTGCCGGGGTATCCGCAAGCCCTCTTCCCCGATCGTCCCGATCGCCGAGCCGAAGCGAGTTCCGACGTCGATGCCTTGCTGGCGGGACATCAGACCTGGATCGAAGATCGCCTGAGGGCCGGCTGGCATGCCGTCACCGTGTTCGAGGAGCTGCCCGTGACGGTCCAGCGCTCGAGCTTCTACCGCTTCCTTACGCGTCATGGGTTGGCGCACCTTGCCCGCGATGCCAAGGGGCTGCGCGTGGTCCCCGAGATCGTCCATTGCCCGGGGGATGCGCTCATTCTGGACTGGGGGAAACTTTGCACCGTGCGCGAGGGTGCTCGGGCGAGGGTGCTGTGGGTGTTGGTCGCAGTGCTCGGCTTCTCGCGCTATCTGATGGCCCGCTGTGTGTGGTCGAACGACGTCGCGACCACGCTCGCTGCCATCGGGAGCCTGCTCAGCGAGATTGGGGGGGTGCCGCTGCGCGCGACCTCGGACAACCCCAAGTGCTTTAGCCTGAAGGCTTCCCGCTACGAGCCGCTCTTGAACCCGGCCTTCGAGCGCTTCGCCGGACACTACGGCTTCGCGATCGAATGCCTGCCGCCGCGCGATCCCGAAAAAAAGGGCAAGGTCGAGCGCATGGTTCCCTACGTGCGCAGGCTCTACGAAGCGCACGGGGCGTTCGTGAGCCTGGAGGAATCCCAACACTACCTCGATCGCAAGCTCCTGCTGGCCAATCAACGCTCCCACGGCACGACGCGCCGGCACCCGATCGAGGATCTCGCGATCGAGCGCGAACACCTGCGCGCGCTGCCCCCGACAGCCTACGAGATCGAGGAGATCGCCACGGCCACGGTGCGTCAAGACGGCCATGTGCGCTTCGCCAACCGCTACTACTCGCTGGAAGAGCGCTACATCGGCCAGGAGGTCTTCGTCCTCGGGGGCGCGGAGCGTATTGCCATTTATCACCGCGGAAAACTCATCGAGACCCATGAGCGGCTGAGCGATCCCTACCGCTCCAAGCAAACCAAACCCGAGCACTTGAAGCCCTGGGAGCGCGCGATTGCAGACCACTCCGCCTACCGCCAGCGCGCGCGCAAGCTGGGGCCCGCGGTCGAGGAACTCGTCGTGATCCTGCTCGCCCAGGGCCAGGGCTTCATCGACACGCGCAAGGTCTGGGGCATCCTGAGCCTGGATAAACAATACCCCGCCCCCGCCATCGATTCCGCCTGCCGTCAGGCGCTCGAGATGAGGAGCTACTCCTACCGCACGGTAGTGCACCTCGTCAAGCGCACCGCCTGCGCAAGGTCGCAAGACCCAGCAGCGCACCCGGCACCCTCGCACAAGTTCACGCGCGACCTGGCGGTCTACAGTGCGCAGCTCTCGCTGTTCCCCACCCCAACGAAAGGAGAGTGATGGATGAACCTCGAAACCGTGAAAACGCAATTACGCAGCCTCCGGCTCTCGGTCGCCGCACGCGAACTCGAAGAGCTGTTGCTGCAACATAAGAACGCCGTTAGCCTCGATTGGTTCTCGGATCTGCTGACGCGCGAACTCGATGCGCGAAGACAAAATGCGCTTACGCTTCGCTTCAAGCAGGCGGGCTTCCCGGAGGCTGCCACGCTGGAGACGTTCGACTTCCACTTCAATCCCGAGATCAATGAGGAAAAGATCCGCGAACTCGCCACCCTCCAGTTCATCGAGAATAACGGCATCGTGCTCCTCCTCGGCCCGTGCGGGGTGGGCAAAACGCATGTCGCACTCGCCCTGGGGGTGGCGGCCGCACACCGTGGGTACCGTGTCTACTGGGCAACCCACAAGAAATTGGTCGAGCACATCCACTTCGCCAAGGCCGAAGGCACCCTCGATCAGTTCTTCAAACGCATGCTCTCTTGCCGGCTGTGGGTCATCGACGATTGGGCCGCCGTGTCGATGAGCCGCGAGATCGCCGAAGAGGTCTTCGACCTCATTGATCGACGCAAGTACAGCACCGCACTCGTGCTCACCTCCAACCGCGACGTCGAGGAATGGGGCGAGGTGTTCCCCAACAGTGTCCTCGCCAATGCCACGATCGATCGGCTCTTCGAGCAGGCCCACATCACCGTGTTCAAAGGCAAAAGCTATCGGCTCAAGAGCCGGATCACGACGCGCGGGGTTGACAGCACGTCCCGTAGCTCGTAGAAGCACTCATGCGGCGGAGTGGCCCCGATTAGCTGGGACGAGGGTGGCCCCGATTACCTGGGACGGGACACTCTGGTTTACACCGGCCTTAATTTGTCGACGTGGCAGGCTGAAAATGGTGGTTTTTGGCGTGTGAGGAACATTCACGGATGACCAAAC
>QIHU01000430.1 GCA_003231035.1 Acidobacteriota bacterium | reverse complement strand
CCCCTTGGCCGCTTCAGCGCAGCTGGGAACCAAGAAATCGTACTCCGATGACGAACTTCCACCGACCGATTGGCTGGAGGTCGAGATCTGGACTCGATGCTCCGAGTTGACCGCAAAGGACGACGGGATCTCAAGGACCACCGGATTACCGGCCGTCCCGGGTTTGCTCCCCGGTGAGGGTGGATCGAAATGGTAGTAGAGACTCCCCTTGTAGAAACCGTACGTGGTTGAGTTCAGCAAGACAGTCAGGGTCGGCTGGGTGCCGTTGCATCCCGCCACGACTTTCGCCGCAAGAACATTCGGTCCCGCGCTCGACGCCGACGGCAACATCATCAGCAGGACGAGGCAGAGCATACCGGACAATCGATTCGTTGACATTGAGTTACCCTCCAAATTTGATTAACTTATCGGTGACCAGGGAGACTGCCCAAAGATCGGCAACCAGCGACCAGCCTCGGAGCAACGGTGAGACTCAAACTCACTCTCGGTTCGGTCTACCTAGGAGACGGCGCCCAGACCGCAAGACACTCACCCGATTCGTATTCCCCGGCTGCCTCCCGGCCCACTCCAGTCTCAGCTTTGCGGTACGAACGGGGTGTCTGTCGCTGAGTTGGGCAGAGAAACTTCACTCATCGACCACACGTAGTCTCTCAACATGCACCTTCCCACCTTCCTCCAGCCAACGTTGATCGTGCTATTTGCCAACTTGAAACCAACCCAGTAGTGTCATAGAATGACACTATGCGGCTCAACGCCAAGCACCGCGGAACGCTCGCCGCCGTCTTCAGCAAACCGGCACCCAGCAACCTGTCCTGGATCGATGCCGAGCGTTTGCTGGAGAGGCTTGGAGCGGAACTGTCCGAAGGACGGGGCTCGCGAGTTCGGGTGTACCTCAACGGGGTACGGGCTGTCTTCCATCGACCGCATCCAAAGAAGGAGGCTTCGCGAGGTGCGGTTCGATCATTGAGTCGTTTTCTGAAAGCAGCCGGGATACGAATGGAAAGGTAGAAGGATGCTAGAGCACAAAGGATACAAGGGGCACGTCGAGTTTGACGATCAGGCGGGGATCTTCCATGGAGAGGTATTGGGCACCCGCGATGTCATTACGTTCGAGGGCACCAGTGTTCGGGAACTGAAGAGGGCTTTCCGAGACTCCGTGGACGACTACCTCGACTTCTGTGCCCAGCGCAGCGAAGAACCCGACAAGCCGTTCACGGGCCGCCTGATGGTCCGCCTTCCCGAAACGCTGCACCGTGAACTCTGGATGCAATCTAGAGCGGAGAACAAGAGTCTGAATCAGCTCATTGGTGAGCGGCTCTCGAAGGCTAGCTAATAGGCGAAACCTCGCGCGCCTCCCCTGCGTACGGTTTCACCATGCCCACCAACTCTCCGTCGTACGCCCTAGCACTCCAGCCCCCTGCCCGACATCACCAAGCCCCCGCAAGGCGAGGTTCTCTTGTTGCTGCGCTAGTCCGCACCCAAGGTTCGAGCACACCATGAAGTCCAAGCCTCGCTGGAAGCGTCGGCTGGTGATTCTCTTCGGCGTTCTCATGGTCCTGGCTGGCGCGGTTTTGTTCCTCACTCGGCGCGAGTCCATCGCGAGTCCGTTCACGGGAGGTTACGAGTTTGAGGACGGTCAGCGGGTGTTCATCAGCCCGCGAGACGCCGAGACCCTGCGCGGTCGTCACATGAACGGGGAGAGTCGAGCCCTCAGGCCGAGCGGCGAGCTCTCCTATACCGCCGGCCCGGGTTGGAGCGGTCAAGATCCGACCGAGGTGACGGTGACCTTCGACCCCGTGAATGGGCGAACGGACTCGGGGCTAACTTGGGATCAAGGGGGAGTGAAGCGGCGAGCGCATCGTCTCGATCTACCAGAGATCACCGGCTCCTTCCAAAGCCACGACCTCTCCTTTCGGGCGAAGCTCGTCCTTCCCGCGGGAACCGGCCCCTTCCCAGCGGTCGTCTATGTGCATGGATCCGAGCGAGATAGCGCTGTCGAGGGCACCTATCTTCCTTACATGTTCGCCGCGCATGGCATCGCGGGTTTGGTCTACGACAAGCGCGGGACCGGCGGTTCCGAAGGCAGGTACAACCAGAACTTTCACCTGCTTTCAGACGACACCGCCGCCGCCGTCCAGTGGCTTCGCGAGCGGCCGGAGGTCGACCCCACCAACATCCACTTGGCTGGATATAGCCAGGGCGGGTGGATCGCGCCGTTAGCCGCGACCAAGGCGCCGATTCGCAGTCTGCTGATCAACTATGGGCCGATGGTTCCGGTGACCGGAGAGGATCGGTGGGGCTACGTCTACGCCTTGCACCAGGCTGGCTTCGGCGAGGAGGCTATCCGCCAGGTCGACACTCTCAACCAGTTGGCCAGCGCGATGATGGATCGTGGGGAAAACCAGTGGTCCCAACTGCGCGAGGCGCTGGAGCGAGCCGAAGCCGAACCGTGGTATGAGACCCTCCAAGGAAGCGACTCGCTGCTCGGTTTTATCTCCTCCACCCGCCTCCCGTGGTGGGTGCTTCGACTCTCCGGCTGGTGGCTTCGACGCGGCGAGGAGCCCTTCATCGACCGCCTCTACGACCCGGTCCCCACGGTCGACTCTCTGACCATCCCGAGCCTCTGGATCTTCGGCGACGAAGACTCGAGCATGCCTACCGAGTGGTCGATGGACGAACTCGAGAAGCTACGAGCCCAGGGGCGCCCCATCGAGATCGAGAC
>QIHU01000425.1 GCA_003231035.1 Acidobacteriota bacterium | reverse complement strand
GAGCCCAAACTCAACCGCCAAGACGCCTTCTCTCAACTCTCACGCTAGAAAACCACTCGACTTGCTAAACGGTGAGAAGGAACGGCTAGCGCCGGCCGATCTTGTCACCTACATGAACGAAGTACTGCAACCTGAGACCGTCGGCTTCATCGGCGAGCGTAACTACTGGCTGACCGGCGAGTTCGATAATTTGACCGCTGATCCTCCGACGCACAAGAACAACCCAATCTTACAGATCGACCACAAGATGACCGTAAGAACGAGGCGCACGACCTTAGATGAGAAAGGAACCATCAAGAGCGAACTCGACACATGGTTCAAGAACGCCGCACAGCCAGCGGTCCTATTGCTCAACGTACACAACGACTGGGGCATTTACATCATTGACTATGTCGATAACAACCTTGAGAACGTCACTATTCTGGCTGCTTCATATGCTTCCCGAGAAGGTAAGTACAAGGATTTTTCCAGTGGCACAAGAGGAAACCGGCTGATTTTGATGACCGAGCCCGAAGATGCTGTCTCGAACAAGGTAAGTCAAGATCTGGCCCTGTTTCGGAAACAGTACCCAGGAGACTTCGAGGAGAAATTCAACATCCCCTTCTACGTCAAGCGCTGTCTAGACGCGACCGAGATCATAAGGAGTGCGCTCCTGCATGCCAAGAAAGAGGCTGAAAGAACTGAGGGAACTCAAGAAGCTGAGGAGACTCAGAAAGCTGAGGGAACTCAAGAAACCACCAGAGACCTGCCGAAAGAACGAGAACAACCCGCGGACAACGCCGACGCCAAGTCGTCTCTAGCGATCCAACGTAGCTTGTTCGCCTCTTACTTCAAGAATGAGTTGATCGACCGATCCATTCCCGGCCGCCACGACCTGTACATATTTGACGAAAAAAGTCGGCGCATACCAGAGATCTCGTTCGTCGAATACGACAACGGCGTGGCGACCTCGCAATGGCGTCAACTCAACTCGAATCGCGAGATTATCCCCACGGTCTTCTTCGGCATCGACCTCCTTGACATCGGTCGTGTCGATCCGGACAATGGCCGATTTCACGCCGATTTCTACTATTGGATTCAGCTTCAACCAGATGAACAACCTACAACGAGCGGTGCTTCCTCCGACGCGGCACAGAAGAGTTCGAAAACAAAGGAAGAAGAATCCGGACTATCTATCGACAGACACATTCACTTTCGCAACCTTTCTCAAGTGACCAGTCGAACCCTAATTGAGGATGACCCGGAAGGAACCTACCGTCTGGAGCGCATTTCAGGCGACTTCAACATTGACTTCCAACTCGAAGACTACCCTCTGGACAGGCAAGAACTCACTCTGGAGCTCGAACTGACTAACCCTGCCGACGAGGTGAGAGTCGCCTTTGACCTCCCGGCATTCCAACAAGGGCGACCCCACGTTAAAAACCTCAACATTGCCGGCTGGAAGGTGGTCGACTACTCCGTCACCGTGGACAACGTGGTATCCAAAATATTGCGCGGAGCAACACCCGGCGACTCACAGCAGGCGAAGAAGTACAAGACTCTTACGGTGAGAATCCTCATCCAGCGCAAGGTGCAGAGCGCGCTGATATCCATCGCCTTGCCGCTGTGTGCGATCAGCATCGCGGCATTGTCCCTGTTGTTTATTCGCAAAACCCGGTTTGACATGGTCGGCGACGTATACATCGGCGTCTTCCTCAGCGTCATCACCTACTCGATCGCCTTCGCGCAGATCACGCCAGCCACGGGAGTGATCACCCGAGCTGATTGGCTCTTATATCTTACCTTTCTGGTCGTACTCCTGGTGTTCCTGCGCTTCGTGATACTCAACGTCTTGGACTCCAGATCTTCTCCTAGGGTAGTTGGAGTCATCCAAAGCCGTAGCATCAACTACGTGGCGGTCCTCTGTTACGTTGCCGCAGTGTGCTACTTCATCGTCTGCTGATGTCCATCGGCGGACTCCACCTCGTTCAAATGGGGCAAAGAGACACCGAGCTGCTACTCGGTTCCTCACCCTTTTCGCGAGCAGCAGCACCTCGACGCCTGAGGGACCACAACCAGACCAGAAATCGCTCTAAACCGTCTCCAATAGCGGCTCCAATAGCGGCTCCAAGCGAGCGATCTCCGCCGCCGCCTCGCTTCGCATGGCATTCCAGAGATCCCAGTCACGCTGAAGTCCCAGCCAGAAGTCGGCCGACATACCGAGAACTCTCGCCAGCCGCAACGCGTGTCCGGGGTCACGGATCTCTTGCCGCGAATCACCTCGTTCAAACGAGGAAATGAGACACCGAGCCGAATAGCAAGCGCGGACTGGCTGATTTCGAGCGGCTTGAGGAACTCCTCCAGCAGCATCTCCCCAGGATGAGTCGGCGGCCTATTCGCCGGCAAGCGCCTCTTCGTCAGTCCGTGGCACTTCACTATCGATTCCTTAGAGATAACCGAGCGCCCGCAGGTGCTCGCGCTGTTCGCGAGCCCGCTCGATGCTTTCTTTGCGGGTGGTCGCCAGCTCGTAGCGATCGAGCCAACCGTTAAGGGCGGTCCGCAACCGTTCGCTGACCGCTGGTAGCTCGGTGGCCAAGTCGTGCTGCTCACCGGGGTCGACTTTGAGATCGAAGAGCTCGTGGGACTCCATCGCGAGGTCGAGGATCAGTTTGTAACGCCCGTCGGTCACCGCCCGGCGCACGCCCTGGGTGGCGAAAGCGTAGCGGTTGACGGCTCGATCGCGCTCGATGGTGGGACGGAGGCTTCGCCCTTGGAACTCCTGCTCGGGGCGCGCCAAACCGAGATAGTCGAGCACTGTCGGCACGATGTCCAAATTCTGCGCTAGACCCTCGCGGCGTACACCGCCCACCAAGGAAGGGATGCGCAAGAGCAAGGGGGTGCGAACCACCGAGTTGTAGGTCAAGTCTCGGCAATGGTGGATGTGGCCGTGCTCCATGAATGCCTCGCCATGGTCGGAGGCGAAGACCAACAGGGTTCGCTCCCACAAACCTCGCTGACGCAGCTCCCCGATCAGCGCGGCGAGCTGTTGATCGAAGTAGGCAATTTCGTCGTCGTAGAGGGAACGGAGCTGCTCCATGTCGCGCGGTTCTAGCTTGAACCGCGGTCCATCTTTGTAGAGCATTTGTTCGATCATGCCGATGCTCCCCCTGCGGATGAACGGCTTGCCCCCCTCGTAAGCGTCCGCGAAACTTTTCTCGAAACTCTCTGGAGGATCGTACGGCTGGTGTGGATCCAGGTAGTGGAGGTAGCCGAAGAACGGCTCCTGGATCTCGTCCATCGTCGCTAGCGCGCGCTCGTTGACGCAGGCCGCTTCGCGCTCGAAACACTTCTCGTCGAAGGTATCGAAGTGGCGGCCATAGCCACCGACCTTGTTGTGACGGCTGGGTGTTTTGCGCACGACCGAGCTGGCCGAGACGGCGAAGGTCGAGTAGCCATGAGCCTTGAGAATCCCTTGCAGCGAGGGCAACTCCTCGGGCATTACCCTCCCCACGGGGGCACGTTTGAAATAGGCCGGATAGCGCGAAGTGAGCAGCGAATTGACCGAAGGGAAGGTACAGCCAGCCTGGCTGTAGGCGTTCTCGAAGAGGATTGCCTCCCGCCCCAACGCCTCTAGCGCCGGGCTGGTGGAGCGCGCGTAGCCGTAAGCGCTCAGGTGATCGGCGCGCAGGGTGTCGACCATCACCAAAAGGACATTCCAGCGCGAAACGCCGCGGCCACAACTCACCACCAGAGATCCCGCCAAGACCAACAGTGCTACGGTGGCGGTGCGGCAGGTGAAGCTAGCTTGATGCATCGGAAGAAGTTCCCGCTACCACGCGCCTAGCGGTGGCTCCAGTCGTCTGGATCCTCCGCATTGCCGGGGGACAGTCCCAGCGTATCGCCTTCGGTGGTCACCCCCAGCCCCAACACGGTGCGGTTGGCGTAGGCGAAGTAGCTGATCACCTGGTTGATCTCGAGGATCTCGCCGTCTTCGAAGCCGGCTTGGCGCATTTCTTCGACCAGCTCTTCGCCCACTTCTCCGGGGGTACGGGTGAGCACCGCCGCGTAGCGCAGAGCGGCGACCTCGTTGGGCTCGAAGAGGGTGTAGTCGCCTTGGCGCAGAGCGGCCTTGATTTGTTGTGCCTGCTCGTCGTCACCGAGAAGGCGGGCCAGGCCGGCGAGGTGGTGATCGATGCAGTAGGCGCAGCCATTGAGGATGCTCACCCAGACACCGAGCGTTTCCAGCAACCGCTTGTCCAGCGAGTTGCCGCCGTGGTGCAGAACGTTCTTGTAGAGCACCAGGTGACCTTGCAGCGTGTGCGGCCGCAGGGAGTGGGCCTCGAGGATGTTGTCAACCCGGCCGTCCGAGCCCAAGACCTGCTCGTAGAGCTTGCGCAGCCTGCCTTCGGCTTGGTCCAAGGAGATGGTCTTGATCCAGGTCATCCTTCGCCACTCTCCCGCGCTGGGTCCTCTTGGTTGGGGCGTTCAGCGACCAGAACCAGCCACTTGCCGGAAGGGTCGAAGGCGAGGCGAGAGAGCTCACCGTAGCCGAAGGGTTCGAAGTCCTTGACCAAATGCCACTTCGCTCCTGCTTTGGCCTCACGGCGATAGAGCTTGGAACCATCCCCCATCCAGATCTCCCCGCCAGGGCCGAAGACGAAGTCTTCGCGCTGGGGTCGCGTGGTGCCGAGGGAGCGACGAGCCTCGGAAACCAGATCGACCGCCTCGATCGTCCACGGTGCCCCCTCTTCTCCTTTGATCACACAGGCGACCTCTTTCGATCCGGGGACCGGGCGGAAGGAGCGGCCAGGGTTGTCGGCTAGGGTTTTCGATCCGGCCTTGCCGGCTTGGGCGATGCAGCACGAAGAGGAGCAACTTGTCGCCGCTCCAGCCGTGATAGCCCACCGGCTCGACTTCCGGCAGCAGCAGGGTCGCCTTGCCCTCCCCAAGCGGATAGTGGTACAAGAACTGCTTGCCTTCCAGGTCCTGACGAATGGCCGAGAAGGCAGTGCCTCCCGCCATGGGTGTCGGCGAGTACTCGCTCACCAGCGTGTCGGTCACCTGCCGGGTTTCGGCGCTGACCAGCTCGTAGCTGAAGATGTCTGTCTGCTCACCCCGCATCGAGGTGTAGAGCACCCGCTTGCCGTCGAGGGTGAAGGCCGGCTGGTTGTCATAGCCCTCGCGAGCGGTGATGTTGACCGGCAAGCCGAGCTGTGGGGAAGCGCCGGAGCTATCCACCCCCATCAAGTAGAGGTCGGTGGAAGGTGGGGCTTGAGCGAAGGCGGCACTAGCGACGACCAGCAGGGCTAGCCCAGCCATCAGCACGGTGCGAGTGCCGCACCAAGAATCGACCTGGTTGGAACTGTGCGAGCGCATGTTCATGAAAAACCTCTGGTGGAGTGGATCGCTAATCGAGCGATCATTCCATACCTGGGGAAACGGTGCGAATTCCAGCTTCCTGGGCAGCT
>QIHU01000148.1 GCA_003231035.1 Acidobacteriota bacterium | reverse complement strand
TCCCCAGGCGGGACTCGCACCCGCTGGCCTTCGAGACCCAGGAGGTCATAGAACTAACTCAGTCCATTGCAATCCTCCTTTCGTGACGCACAGCCAGGCATTTCGCCAGTAGGGGCGGCGCCTGCCTGCCTCTGGCTGGTTCTCCTCGATAGGCTGCTTGATCAATGCCAGTCCAACATCCCGATCCGCTATGCTCACCCTGCGGCCTGAACGCTACTATAGGCGGTGTCCCAGCTTTCTGGCGCGAGCAGAGCGTTATCGAAGAGCCTACGCAGCGGGACGGCGAACCAGCCCGAGACATGAATCACGAGAGAACGGCGAGGAAGCAAAAGCAATGGCGCATCACGCACTGACCATCCCCTACACGGATGACCTTCTGCTCTCTCTCAAGGAGAGCCCGGAGGAGTTTGAGGCCGAGGCCTGACTACCGGCCGCGCTGCCGAGCTGGCGGGTATAGGGAGAGTAGAGTTCATGTTCCGCCTCAGCCGCTTCGGGCTATCACCGATCGGTATGGACCCGGAGGAGCTTGAGCAGGACCTAGCAAATGCCTGATGAGGATCGCCAGAGAGTGGTGGTGGTCAACTCGACGCCCATCATCACACTGGCAATCGTCGATCAACTGGCCCTACTCCGCGGTCTCTATTCGACCGTTCTCATTCCTCGTGCTGTTCAACAGGAAGTTCTAGCCGGCGGTCCCAATCGAGCCGGCGCGCCCCAACTCGCAGCGGCACCTTGGATCAAAGCCGCAGACTTGAACGACCCACGGCGCGCTGACTTGCTGTCGGACCTCGACCGTGGTGAGGCGGAAGTGATTGCCCTCGCTCAGGAACTGAACGCGGACTTGGTGGTCATCGATGAGCGCCTCGGTAGACGCCACGCCAAGCGCTTGGGAATCTCGCTGACCGGAACCCTTGGAGTCCTCCTAAGATCGAAGCGCAAGGGCCTAGTCTCCGAGATCGCTCCCATCATCCTTGAGATTCGGCGCAGAGGTGTACGGCTGGGGGACGGACTGGTCGAAAAGGTTCTGGATCTCGCCGGTGAAGAAGGTTGAGCGAAAGGCCGTCAACGCTGGGTCACAGTCACTTCGAGAAGGGATGCAGGTCAGTTCGGGCACTGTAAGCCTCTCAAAGGAAAGGACTTTACTACGTGACCGGCACCTACTCAGCACCTACTCAGCAGACTCTCTTCGTTCAACGTGGCGGAAAGCGGCAATCAGTCCCAATTCCTCTACGAGATGAGTGACGCCTTTTCTGGCCTGACGCCTATTCTGCGGCAAGGGGCTGTTAGCTGGCCGTGACGTGACGTGACGTGACGCCGGCCGAGGGGGAGGATCTCCGCCACAATCCACACACCGGCTGCGTTAGATTCTAGTCAGTCCATGATTAGTTCGGTTGGCAATTTGGCCGAAGTGAAGGGGCCGAAGAGTCGCTGGTGCCCGCTGCGCCATTTCCCTCCGCGGCCCGAGCCGACGGGCCGCTCGACCAGGAAGTAGATTGACTGCGCCTCGTGCGGCAGCAACCAATCCACCTCACTACCTAGAGCGACTGGTGGAAACTGTCTGGACCCCAGGGCCACAGGCTCACCACCCGGACCGACTGGAGGCGGACCGAAGCACATAGCCACCCTCACGTCGCCCGTCGGCGCCCCTTCGGCCGCGCGCAGGACCAGGCGATGCCTGGTCAACCGATCGCGCAGGTCGATCACACCTACGTCGATCTGACCCGCCTGATTGACCTCGGGCAGCTCTTCGGTGTCGATGCGGTGCAACTCGGCCCTGATGCCCGTCGATACAGTTACGCTGGTCAGACTATCCCGGAAGGTGTGGGCGAAACGCCCCTGCTCATCGAACAGCAACCACCTGTCACGAGGTTCACTTCCGGCCTCCGTGACCGTTACCACCACCTCAACTCCCCGGCTGCCGTTTCCGCGCGGCAACAACACTTGTCCGACCAGGGTGCGTTCGGACGCGACAGGGTCTGGGTCGCTTGCCGGGTCTCCTTGGCACGCGCATGCCGCCGCAATGGCCATGATCACGGCGTAGAAGGCGACAGCAAATAACTTCATCTCGCGTTCTCCTATGTCTGACCTGAACTCTGGGGGATTCGGTGGGGGGATTCGGTGACAGGTTACTCACCTCTTCAACCAGTTTCGGCGAACTACCGAGCTTGGAGCTCGGCACCGTCCACTAGTGTGTATCCTGTCACCGCATTTCCCAGCACCTCTCTGAGCCGCAGTGCATCGAGAGGATTCATCGAGCACAACCCGTGCTCAATCAAGTGCCCTTCTGTTTGATGGAAGCGTGGCCACCGCAGCGCTGCATGGACACCTGGCAAGACCATCTACCGGCGGAAAAGAGCTACACGCTCGGGCTGAGGAACGTTCGCCGCTGACTTCGTGAATAGCGCCAGCGCCGTGCTGAAACCTACGTTCCATTGATCCACTGACCCGCTGACCACAGATCAACCTCCCTACCCCCGAACTCCGAGCCCAACCGCGGCTCCACCACCTGAACGAGCCCCCCTGAGCCCCCCTGAGAAGCCCCGTTCCCCCCAACCTCCCCCAAGCGCAACCCTCCCCACTCACCCCAACCCACTGAAACCAAACAACTTACCCATCCTCCACTCTCCCCCCGCCACCCAAGCGCCTGCATTCTGGCAACTATAGAGCAACGACAGACACACCTCGAGCATATTGCTCGAAGTCAATGAATCGTAAACTGTTGAGGGGAAAGGGTTTAAATGGTGCACCCATAGGGATTCGAACCCCAAACCTCCTGATCCGTAGTTTACCAACGGCTTATATTCTCAAGAGGTCTCGCCGCGTCTCATGCCTGCTCGCCCCGTCCTTGCCGGGTCGCCTTAACCTGTTGACATGGTTGTACTTAGCACTGGTTCTTAGTGTGTCATGCGAACGCACTGGGTCTCACCCAAGCGCATGCATTCTGGCAACGATAGAGCAACGACAACCCATCGTGGCCATCGTTGGGATCTGGGGCCTGGGAGGCAACTATGGGACTCACAGACCGGCAGGTCCGAGCAGCTCAAGCCGAGAAAGCTCGGAACCCAACAATAGGGTAGAGTCGACGGCGGGCGCGGTGGCTGTAGGTCGGGCCTATCTGTTACTCGTCCTTTCGGTTGCGAGTGCCTCAG
>QIHU01000737.1 GCA_003231035.1 Acidobacteriota bacterium | reverse complement strand
GGGTGGTGCTAACGGTAGGCAAACGGCGAAAGAGCAGGGTCGGTTCCGCGGCTAGAGCCCTCGAGCGACAATGCCGGCAGGAGTCGAGATGGTCCATCGCCTTCCGCCAACCCGGCGGATCGTCGAGCTGGGCTTCCCGTTGCCCGACCAGTTGCGGCCAATCTGGGCATGCCATCGGCTGTTGGTCAAGACTCATGACTCACCTCTACCGTTGACCCCCGCGTACTCGGGGTAGCGGCGTACTAGCTCGGCCCGCAAGATCTTGCGGGCATTGAACAGGTGGTTGCGCACGGTGGATTCGCGGCAGCCGACGATCGCGCCAACCTCTTGGGAAGAAAGTTCCTCGACTTCGCGCAAGAGAAAAACCAAACGCTGTTTTTCGGTGAGTTCTCCCGCCAACTCGCGAAAGATACCCATGACTTCGCTTTCGCCGAGCCGGGCCATGGCGCTGGCGGCATGGTTGTCCGCGACCTTGCGTAAATAGATCCGCACCGGCTCGGCCGAGCGTTCGCGACACTGCCGCGAGCGCAGGTGATCGATCGCCAAATTGCTGGCAATACGGTAGATCCAAGTATTGGGGCTCCACCGGGTGTCGTACTTGAGCCGGTTCTCCCACAGCCTCAAGAAGGTAACTTGGACCACATCCCGCGCCTCTTCGAGGTCACCGAGAATACGGTTGGTGAGCTGCAGAAGGGGACCGGTCTTGCGTTGGATCAACTCATCCAGGGCCGTTTCGTCGTCACCCTTCAACGCTTGGAGCAATTCGCGATCGTCCGCTTCGCTCCATGCGGCTTGCTGCTGTTTTCGAGAGTAAATGAGGTGTGGCACAGGCTAGATTCTTTGTTCGAGTTAGATTCTCTGTTCGCGGCCAACGAATTCGCACCCATCAGGGGACTTCAGCTCTCTTCTGGGGCTCGTCCTAGGTCTTTTTCGGGGCGACCTTGGTGACTTCTACGGTCCACGGCCGAGCGGCGTCTATGTCCACGGCCGTTTCCTTCACCCACCGCAAGGCCACGTCCATGACCCGAATAACCGATTATACTCCTCGGCCAAGCCCAGAAGCTCTTTCTTGTCTCTTCCCAGTCAAGATCGACGAGGCCGAAAAGGTGTAACCGGGTCTGTTTCCAGCCATCCCTATTTCTTAGATCTACCGCGCTCGTCCCTTCGATGTGGCTCCTCTACCAGGCCGGCATGGCCCTAACGCTCGTACTGGCGGGCCCCTTCATGCTCGCCCGCCGCGGGCGCCACTATCTGGCTACGCTGGCCGGCCGCCTCGGTCGCTATCCGGCAGCAACGGGCTCGGGACCCGGCAGGGGCCTCTGGCTGCACGCGGTCTCCGTCGGTGAAGTCGGCGTCGCCGCCACCCTGAACCGTCAGCTGCCGGCCGAAGCGGGCTCACCCTTGATCACCACGGTGACTCCCAGCGGCCAGGAGCGAGCCCGGGCCGCCTTTGGCGAAGGGGCCACCGCTTACCTCCCTTTCGACCTCGGCTTCGCCGTGCGTCGCTTCTTTGACCGCTTCCAGCCTCGCGCTTTGATCCTCGTCGAAGGCGACTACTGGCCGCTGGTCTTGCGCCAGGCTAGCCACCGTCAACTTCCCATCGCGGTGGTCAACGGACGGGTGAGCGAGCGTAGTTTCAGTCGCATGCTGCGGGTCAAACGATGGCTGGGGCCACTGCTGGGCGCGGTCCACCATTTCGGCATGCAGACTGAGGCGGATCGCCGGCGGCTCCTCGCCCTCGGAGTTCAGGCCGAGCGAATCCAGGTCACCGGAAATCTGAAGTACGACACGCCGGAACCGGAACTCGACCCCGCCTTGGAAGCCTTGATCCGCATGCAAGCGGCCGGCAGGCCGATTCTGATCGCCGGTTCGACCATGGAGGGCGAGGAAGCGCGGGTGGTCGACGCTTTCGAGCTTCTTGGCGGCGGCGAGCGAGCTCTTCTGGTGCTAGCACCTCGCCACCCCGAACGGTGGAACGAGGTCTTTCGGCTGCTCCAACCGCGCCAGCTCCGCGTCGAGCGGCGTAGCCGACTCACCGCCGACTCCGCGACGGGCGCCGCTCCCGCGCGCCTCGACCTCTTGCTTCTCGACTCCCTTGGCGAACTGGCCGCGCTCTACCGGCTGGCCAGCGCCGCCTTCATCGGTGGCACCTTGGTGCCGACCGGAGGTCATAACCCACTGGAGGCGGCGGTTTTCAACCTCCCGATCGCGGTCGGACCTTCGATGCACCATTTCGCGGAGATGGCCCAACAGTTCGACCAAACCCAGGCGTGGGATCGCGTCGACGATAGCGCCAGCCTCGCGAGTGCTTGGGCGCGAGTCCTCGACGACCCCCAGGCGGCTACCCGCCAAGGCCAACGGGCGCGCAAGCTGGTCGAGGCCAATCGGGGAGCGACGGCGAGGACCCTCGAACTGCTGGAACCGCTACTTGCCAGCCTGCGTGGCAATGGCGAGCCATGAGCGAGAAAGATCCTCCTCTGGCGCCCACGCCACCCTCGCCGACCGCGCCACACCCGGTCGCCCCGGCGCCACCACGCTCGCCCTGGCAGCGGTTCTATTCGGCCGCCCACGGCTGGCGCTATCGCTGGTACCAGCGGCGGGCTCGGCGACTGCCGAGGCCGGTGATCAGCGTCGGCAATCTGCACTGGGGTGGCACCGGTAAGACACCGGTAAGACACCGCTGGTCGCCGCGCTCGCCGCCCATCTGCGTGACAGCGGCCGCCGGGTGGCCATCCTTTCGCGCGGCTACCGGGGCGCTGGCCGCGGCGTTCGAATGGTCAGCAGTTGGGACGACGGCCCTCTGCTCGGCCCCTTGACAGCCGGGGACGAGCCAGTGCTCCTGGCTGGCGAGTTGCCGGGGGTCGCGGTGGTGGTCCACAGCGACCGTGGCAGTGCCGGCGAAGCGGCCCTCGAGCGGCTAGAGCCACCCCCCGACCTCTTCCTCCTCGACGACGGCTTCTCGCACCTGGCACTGGCGCGCGACCTGGACCTACTCGCCTTCCCGCTCGCCGACCCTTTCGCCGGTGGCCGTCTGCCCCCCGCGGGCCGGCTGCGCGAACCGCTCGCCGCGACCCGGCGGGCCGACGCCGTCCTGCTCACCGGAAGCGGCGCCGACGAAGAGGGTGCCCGCACTTTGGCCCGCTCCTTGGTGCAGCATGGCTTCAGAGGCCAAGGGTTCGCCTCCCCTACGATTGCCCTGCCACCGCGCTCTGTTGACGGCGCGGTGCTACCTCCCGGGAGCCGAGCGCTGCTAGTCTGCGCCATCGCCCGCCCAGACGCTTTCCGCGCCACCGCCGAGCGGCTGGCCGAGGAGGGTGGGTGGACGATCGCCGATGCCATCAACTTCCAAGATCACCATTCCTACCCAGCAGCCTCGTTGGCGAGAATCGAACAACGGCTGCGGCGCTCAGCGGCGCAAGTCGTGC
>QIHU01000750.1 GCA_003231035.1 Acidobacteriota bacterium | reverse complement strand
GAAACCCGTTCCAACCCCTCCGCGTAGAGGGCGAGCTGGCCTTCGTAGCCTTCGGCGCGCGCCGCTTCGTGGCCAGGGTTCAAGCGATCCGTCTTGTAGTCGACGATCACCCAGCCGTCCTCTTCCTCAAAGGCGAGGTCGATCTGTCCATCCAGCACTTTTGAGCCGTCAGCCACCGCCAGAGTGACGGTGAGTTCGACAAAGCGACTCTCGGGTGGCACTGCGCGGGCGCGGCGTTCCAGTTCACTACCCAAGAACCGTGTGGCCAACTGTCGCGCCGCGCGACGTTCGTTGGGGCTGAGGCGGGGCGAAAGCGGTGCCTCGTCGAAGGACGAGCCGCAGAGGTGCGCTTCCAACAGCTGGTGGGCCGCATCGCCAATGCGGAAGGCGGAGCGACGCTTCTCCACTTCTCCTTCTTTCCCCTCGGCCGAAGGAGCGACGAGGGGTAGAGTTTCTTCATCGCTGGGCCGCAGCAGTGCCGAACGGCCAACTAGGGCAACCGCCGCCAGCGCTCGGTTACGCTGGCGCAAGCGCTCGCGGCCGCCGCCCGCCATCAATTGGCTGGCGTCGATTCGTGGCCCCAGCGCTCCTTCGGCCAAGGGGGCCAGATCGGCGGCGCGCAGCAACCTATGGGCGGCGCTCACCGCCTCCGGTTGCCCCACCCCTTCGGCGTACAGCTGGCCGAACAAGTCGCCCTGCTTGACCCTGCCTGCCGGTGCGAAGGGCAACACCAGGAGGTCACGAGCCCGGGTTGCCGCCACGTAGAGTAGACGCTTGGTCTCCGCCGTTTGGCGCAGCTTGTCGCGTTCGAGCGCAGCGTCGGCGCCGCGAGTGCCCCGGCCTTTGCCCAGGTAGAGGGCCAGTTGGCCGTCGTCGCGCTCCAAGGTGCGCAACCGCTGGCTCCCTCGCCCCGGTCCCGAGGGTAAGCCGCCGAGCAGGACGATGGGAAACTCGAGCCCCTTGGCCCGGTGCACCGTCATCAGCTGAACGGTGGAGCCGGTGCCTTCCAGGTAGGGCGAATCCGACTCTTCGGGTTCCTCTTCGAGCAGGCTCTCTAGCCAGCGCACAAAGGCGGACGGTGCACTGACCCCCCCTGCTTCCACCCGACGGGCCACTTCGATCACCTTACGTAGGTTGGCCACCCGTTGTTCGCCTCGCCACTGTAGGGCGAAGAAGGCGAGCAGGCCGGTCCGGTCCAAGACCCTGGAGACCATTTCGGGGAGGGCCAGCGGGCGCGTTTCAAGGTGGAGCGCGCGCAGCAGGTCGAGCGCCGCCATCACTTGCCGTGCCGCCTCGGGCTCCGGCGAGGAGTCGAGGTCCGGCCGCCCGGCTCCCGGCACGGCCTCCAACCGCGGCCGTGGCCGGCACAGCGCCCAGGCGGCCAGCTGGCGGTCCGAGACCCCGAAACCGGGGCCGCGCAGCGCTGCCACCACCGCCACCGGATCCCCGGGGTCGGCCAGCGCTCGCAGGATCGAGATGAGCGCGTGCACCTCATCGCGGCGGTAGTAATGGCGCCCGCCGATAACCCGGAAGGGCAGGCCTCGACGATGGAAGACGCGCTCGTAGATGTCGAGCATGGTCAGCTTGGGCAACAGCAGGGCGATATCGCCGTAGCTGGCGGGGCGAATCTTGCCCGACTGACGGTCCCGGACTTCGCCCTGCCCCCCTTGCACCAGGTGATGGATACAACGGGCAAAGCCGTCCGCCTCCAGCTCTCGGTTCTCTTCGACGCTGTTGCTCTCTTCCAAGTCGAGTTCGAGATAGAGGACGCCCCCCCCAGCCGGCTCGTCGAGGAGCGGCCGGGCGATCAACTCTCGGTAAGGCGCCTCGTAGCTCGCCAAGCGCCCTTCCGCCTCGCCTTCGGCTGCGTCAGCGTCAGCCACCTCCTGGCCAGCCGGCCGCATCACCCGTTCCATCACCTCGTTGACCCAAGTGGCGATCGCCGGTAGCGGCCTGAAACTCTGGGTCAACATCACCCGGCGATCGGACCCCATCGCCTGATCGAGCACCCGGTTGTAGTTCTCGAGGTCGGCTCCGCGAAAACGGTAGATCGATTGCTTCGGGTCCCCCACCAAGAAGAGGCTGCGCGGCCCGTCCTCCGATTCGCCACTGGCCTCCTCACCGGCCAGCAATAAGATCAGCTCGGTCTGCAACGGGTCGGTGTCTTGGAACTCGTCGACCAAGAGGACCGGGTAGCGACGGCGAAAGTCGGCGAGAACGTGCTCTTGCCGCTGTAGGGTTTCGAGCGCCAAGCGGATCAAACTGTCGAAGTCCAGCCACCCCTCGCGCTCAGCCAGCTTGCGGTAGGCCGGCTGCAGGGTGGAAAGCCACCAGGCCAGTTCGGACAAGCGGTGATCCCAGAGTTGGGCGGTCAGTTCGTCCAGCAGATCCCGCGCTTCGGCCCGGGCCGTTTTCGCCTCGGTCTCCGCCTTGGTGCCGCCGACCTTGGCGATCTTGAACTCGGCGGCGAGTAGAGCCCGTTGCTGCTCGCGCTCCCCTTGCCGACCCAGAGTACGAAATTCCGCCAGCGCCTGGCCCACCCGCTCTGCCAGCTTACCCCCCGCCTTGGCCAACTCCAGGGCCCGCTCCAAGAGCCTCCCTAACCGCTCCCAGTCTTGGGGCCAGCGCGCAAGAGTTTCAGGGTCCGGCCTAGGTAGACGATCGCGCTCGACTTCGACCAAACTCAGGGCGATGCGGCGCAGCTCAGGTTCGCTGGCCAGCCCTAGACCGTAGGCGGCGTCCAAACCGGC
>QIHU01000603.1 GCA_003231035.1 Acidobacteriota bacterium | reverse complement strand
GCCACCATGTCGACCCGCTTTCCGGTCCCCAGCGACGATCACTGGGATGAGCGGCCGCGCGGCCTTCCCAGCCGACTTAGCCGCTATTTCGGCCTCGGCACGATGGCGATCTGGCTGGTATCGATCGCCGTCTTCGCTCTGTGGATGATGGCCCGCTCCAGCGGCCACTGGAGCGTCCCTCTGTTCCTCTTCGGCGGTATGGCCGGCCTTGGATTGGTGATGCTCTCCGTGGTCCTCGATCGACTGCGAACTCTGAGGAGCGACCGCTACAGAAAGGTACGGAAATGATCGTAGTCACCACCGAGACGATCGTCGGCAAGCGGATCTTGCGCACCCTCGGCACGGCGCGCGGCAACACCATTCGGGCACGCCACCTAGGCCATGACATCACCGCTTCGCTGCGCAATCTGGTGGGCGGCGAGATCAGCGAGTACACCAAGCTGCTGGCCGAAGCCCGCGAGCAGGCCCTAGACCGCATGGTCGACGAAGCTCACGAGATGGGAGCCAACGCCGTTATCGGCCTTCGCTTCATCACCGCTCAGGTGATGGCCGGCGCCGCGGAGCTCCTCGCCTACGGAACGGCGGTGGTGATCGAAGACCGCGAGTGACCGCTTACTCGCCGACCGCCATCACCTGATCGAGACGACGGTGTTGAAGCGGTAAGTCCTCGGGAAGCCAATCGAGAAACGCCTGGCTGGCGAAGAGTTCTTCGTCACCCGGGTAGGTTGGGACGACGTAGAGCGGGAAGCGTTCGAAGATCTCCCGGTCGCTGCGCTTCCTGCGCGCCTGCACCTGCCGGCGCTTGGCGGCCGCCTGTTCGAGGTGGCCGAGGAGGTAGGAGTTGGCGCGCAGCTGGGCAACCGTGCGCGGATCGGTGAGTTGCGGTGCTTCCGGTATGGAAGCCGACTCAGGAGCCGCCACCGACGGTGGCTCGCCACCGAAGAGGCCATTGACCGTCTTGACCAGGGCGCGACGGAAGAACTCGCGCGGACCGTAGCCGCGCCACTTGGCGGCGAGCCCTACGTCGACCATCGGGGGGGCGCCAGTGGGAAGGTCAGCGGCGGCAACGCCACCGCCCGTGTCCGCGATGTGGCCGTCATAAGGATCGATGCGCAGCCTCTCCCCGCCCGGATTGTTGCGTTCGAGCAAGGCTTGGGTGCGGGCCATTAAGGTCAGCTGAACGGCGGGCATGACCCGCTCCCACAGCCCCGCCTCGTAGTTCTTGTAGGCGGTGAGGAAGGCATTGCGTTCGAAGAGAAAACCGCGATTGAACAGGCCGAGGAGGTCGCTGGTCGCACCGGAGCGGTGGTGAACCAAACCCTCGGCACTGAAGATCACCCGCTCGCCGCCGGCCCAGAGCCGCCAGCCGAGGTCAACGTCTTCGAGGTAGGCGAAGTAGTCCTCGTCGAACCCTCCGGCAGCGAGGAACGATTGGCGGCGCACAATCATATTGCCGCCGCAGGCGAAGGCGAGTTCTTCGCCCGCCTTGGGCAGATCGACACTCTTCAGAGGGCGGCGAAAATCGAGCTGAAAGGCGTGGCCGTCGAAAGTCATTGCACCGCGAGCGAAGTCGAGCCGGTCGCCTTGCCAGTCCACGATCTGACCCGAGACCGCCGCCACATCGGCCGGTGCCCCGGCGAGAGCATCCACCAGAGCCGCCAACCACCCTCGACACGGCCGGGTGTCGTTGTTGAGCAAGACCACCGCCTCGCCGCTCGCCTCGCGCATCAGCCGGTTGTTGCCAGCGCAAAAGCCGAGGTTCACCGAGCTTTCGATCAAGCGCACCTTAGGATGGTGACGCCGCACCCATTCCACTGTTTCGTCAGCGGAACCGTTGTCGAGGACCAGCACCTCCCACTCCACTCCGGGATCGTACTGCTCGGCAAGAGCAGGCAGGCAGATCTTGAGGTGGGCCAAGCCATTCCACGACAGGATGGCGACCGAGACCTTCTCGATCCGGCTCACCCGAACAACCTCCGCGAGCGACGCAGCTTGCGACGCAGCCGTCCCGCAAGCGATGTTTCCGGGGTCACGGTCGGGGGACGGAAGGCAAACCGCTCCTTGCTCGCATCCACCAGTGGATTGCGGCAGAACTCGACCAACGGCGCCAGCACCCGCGACCACTCGAAGCAACGGGCCAACTCGCGGCCCGCGCGCCGCCTTGCCGCCACCCTTTCGCCGCCAGTGAGGATTTCGTCGAGCGCCGCCGCCGCCGCTTGAATATCGCCCTCGGCAACGACCCAACCCGCATCGTGGGCGGTGAGGAGACGGCTGATCGCCCCCCCCTCGCTGGTCAGAGAGGGGCAGCCGGCGACCATCGCGTCGAGAAAACGGGTGCGCAGCGAGAGCGAGGTTTCGAGCGACGACTTGTGGGTCGCCACCAATCCATCGACATCGCGCAGCAGATCGTAGCGCCGCTCCACCGGCACCCAATCCATCGGCCGCACCCGCTCACCCCACCAACCGCGCTTTCGACACCACTTTTCGACCTCACCAAACAAGCGCTGTGGGGTGGACTCGGGGTTGGGATTGCGCACCAGGAGCAAGGTCCACGGGCGCTCCTCGAGGAGGGCCAGGGCTTCGAGGAGGGTCCAGGGGTCGTACCAATCGTAGAGGCCGCCGAAGAGCAGGCGTCGCTCACCCTCCCGGCGTGGAGGGAGAACCGGCCGGTGGTCGGGAAGTTCCTCGGGAACGCCGAACGGCACCGCCGCGATCAACCCGGCGAGGTCGGGATCGGCCATCAGCCGCTCGGG
>QIHU01000581.1 GCA_003231035.1 Acidobacteriota bacterium | reverse complement strand
AAGCCAGGGGCGTCTTCAGCTCGTGGGACACGGTGGCGAGCAGATCGTTCTTGAGTCGAGTGAGCCTCAGTTGCCGCCCGATGGCACGCGCAATCAAGAAGGTGAGGATGAGAATGACCAACACCACCAGCACACCGGTCAGCAGATAGGCGTTGATGCTCGAGGCGCAGCACTAGCTGCCAGTCCTGAAGGAGCCCGCCGACGGGAAGAGAGACCAGGAACAACTCTTGAGCCTCAACGCCCGGAGCGAGGAGATCGACCGTCGCGCCTTGGGGCAGCCGGTGGCGGGCGACTAGCGACTGGAGGTCTTGCAGTAGGCGCCGCTGGTCAAACAGAGCCACCACGGCGCCGCTGGGCGAGGCGAGATGCCAGACTTGCGGTAACCCACTCGGCTGCAGCGAGGTCGTGAGTGGGCTCGGGGGGGTGGAGTCGAGATAACGCTGGGCCAGCTCTTCGCCCGCCAAGGTGTCGAAGGGCGAAGCCGAGGGCACGAGGGTGGCGAGTTGGTTCATCAAGAAGCGGCGTTGCGCCGCCGGGAACTCGGGGTTGTCATAGTCGCTCAAGCGCTCGCTCAGAGCCGTGACGATGGGCTCGAAAGCCGGACTCGTTTCGCCTTCTCCCGGACCTTCGGCAGCGATGAGCTGTAGCGCTCGGAGTTGGGCGCTCGGCGCAATCAAACGACCCTGGCGGTCGGTGGCGGCGGCGTACTCAGGGCGACCTAACTCGTCGATAAGGATTGCGAGAGCCTTGGGTGTTAACTTCGATTTGGCCAGGCATCTGGCCTGTGCTTGCAGTGCCCGCGCGGCTAGGTTTCGATCCGCCGTACCTTCGGCGCCCTTGGCGATGCTCGCGTAGCGCGCCGCCGCCGCCGCGTTCTGCCCCGAGTGCTCGAGCCGCTCGGCTCGGCGCCAATTGGCGCTCGGCGGGCGAAGATCGCTCGCGCGGATATGCGGGGGCGCTGGATAGGCGGGGTGTCCGGCGGCGTCGTACACCACCACGCTGTCGGCCAGCCGACCGCGTATGCTGTCGGCGAAGAGGCGAGAGTCGGGAAGAGTCGGGTCCCGCACTTCGAGCGCGGTCGATCGGTTCCGCCAGTAGAGGCGCAGCTCCCCTTGCACCTCGAGGAGTTGGGCTTCGTAGACGTCGCTCAGCTTCTGGCGCACCGCGAGTCGCTCGTTGCCCATCGCCTGGCTCATGAACCACAGCACACCGAGTGTGGGTACGAGGACCACAACCAGCAACAACAATAGGACAGGCCACGACCGGGTGCCGTGACCTGCTAGCAATCTTGAACTACCGAACTTCATTGCAGGGATCTACTCCGCGTGGATGCTTTCGGCCACCGCGTCAAACGTAGCCCGAAGTTGCTCGAAGCGACCCACCGGCGTCCTGAAAATGAATTCGAGCCTTACGGCGTTGACGAAGGTGTACAGGCGATACTGGACCCACGGCTTCCCGTCCCGGGTGTAGTCTCCGACAAAGCTGATCGCGGGCCGACCACCGAGAGTGCGCTCGCTCCAGCTCCCGGAGCGCAGCTTGTAGTCGTCGAAGCGCTGCTCGGCTCCCGCCAGCTCGCGCTGACTACTCTGCAGTAGAGAAGGACAGCCGCTGGCGGGGCAGCGATCTATCTCGACGGCACTGATCGAGGCGGCGTCGGGATCGAGCAAACGCAGCATGGCCTTGGTGGGCCTATCGACGAAGCGGTGCTCGTGGAACCACCAGTCGGTGGGAAGGGTGCCCGAGAAACCGAAGTCCTCCAAACCGAAAGCGACTGGATCCCCAGGCTGGGCGTTCCCAATCTCCGCCAGCTCGATGACGATGCCTCCGCCCTCGATCTTGACCGGGTAGCGGCCGGAGTCGGTCGAGAGCCAGTAGCTCTCGCCGGTGTCGAGAACGACCGAGTAGCAATCGAACTCACCGGCTGGCACTCGGCAGCTCTCTTGGCCGGTGACTTGGAGAGTGGTCTCGGTGAGCTGTGCCATCCACGTCGGCAGGAGGTTGAGCTGAACCTCATATCCGGGCTTGAGCGGAAGGGTGCGCATCAGATGCATCGCTTGGTCGTTGTCGTAGATCTCTGAGTCGGAGTCCACCTGAGTGACCTTCTCTCCGCTGGTGACCGTCGCTCCGTCGGGTCCGTAGGTCGTGTCCGCGTTGCCGAGGGCCCCGTGGCGGAAGGTGGCGCGGATCGGTCGCTGCGTGTGGCGATCGACCAGGACTCGACTGATCCCGTAGTTGTCGGCGTTGTTACCGACAAACCTGCGCATTTCCAGCTGCCAGGCCTCGACACCGTCGACCACCGTCGACTCCGCCTTGAGCAAGATGGAGCCCATCACCTTACCCGTGGGCAGACTCATCCGGTAGCGCAGGAACTCGCCGTCCTCCCAAGGAGCGGATGCCACGGCGAGGGCGGGTTGAACGGCGGCGAGTTGTTCGCGGGCCTGGGCCACCAGTTGCTTCTGCCCGGGGTACTCCTCGATCAGTTGTTCGAGAGCCACTCTGGCCTTCGCCTCGTTGCCCTTCTTCAAATAACACATGGCGAGGCGAAACTGAGCCTGGGCCACATGAGGGCGGTTGGCTTTGCCGTCTTGGACGACCTGGGTGTAGATCTCGATCGCGGCGGCAAGATCTCCGACCGTCTGCTCGGTGTAGATCCCCTTTTCCAGCAGCTCGGCGGTCGACTGCGCCGTGCCAGGGACGGTGATCCCCAAGGCGATGGCCGTGACCAGCAGGATCGGGGTCAGCCTCGTGATCTCTTTTCTGAAGTATTTGACGTGCATAACAGGACCTCCTTCTGGGGTAGTTGACTGAAGGAGACGGGCCCAGGTTACCGCCTTGTTACCAGCAGTTCCTGGTTGTGTCCAAAATTGGGGGCAAGAGACGGTGGGCGGCTCCTCTCGGGAAGAAAGGTCGCCCCGCGATGTCGGGTTTGGGCCACTATTCCTGGTAGAGAAGGTGAAGTGGAAGTCGTGCGTCGTCGCGCGGGAGGGTTCTGGCCTCGGGGTCGGGTGGAGCGCTGTCTTTTGTCGATCTTGCGACAGCGGCTGGAGTTAGCGCGGCGGACCAAGACAGCGCTGGGACCTGCGTAGGCGATCTCGACAACGACGGCGACCGGGACATCCTCTTCCACGGCGACCTCGATATCAGTCTTGCCGTTTCGGCTGACAATCC
>QIHU01000346.1 GCA_003231035.1 Acidobacteriota bacterium | reverse complement strand
TGCGCAATCAGCTCCGTCTTGAGCAAGTACCCAGCATGATCACAGCCAACAGCAATAAGAGCCATGTAGCCACGCTAATGGGGTCAGACACCCGCTTTGCGCTTTGCTCTACGCCGCGCTTGAGTTGCCGCCCAACTTGGAGCAAAGCGCAAAGCGGGTGTCTGACCCCTATTGACTGATTGCTCAGGGGCGGCGGCTTACGAGCAGGCGGGCGGGGCGCACCGCGGCCATCGGATGCCGACGATGACTGCGAGCAGGGGCAGCGTGGGGAACACGAGACCGACCACGTCCTCCGCTTCCTCGCCGCGGTAGAGCGCCCACAACAGCAACGCCACCACAGGCAAGGCCAACGCCGTGCCGATGGCAGCGTGGTAGGCAGACTGAAGTCCAAGGAACCTCTTTCGAAGCGACGGAGCGCCACCCACCGAAACCATGGTCAACACATCGCGATCGGACTCGGCCGCCGCCAGGGCCGTCGTGCAGCCACCGATCACCAGCGCAATCCCCAGGGCGACCGCAACCGCGATCCACTGCACACGGCCGGCCACGGAAGTTCGTTCTTCGCCTATGACCAACGAGTACAGGGGGAACTGTGCCTGACCAAAGCGCTCGTTGTTGGAGAGAACGTTCTCCAGAGCATGGCGGTTGGACTCCGGGATCGGGGCGTCCAGGATCATCACAGCCATCTCTTCGACCACCACCAAGCCAAGCTCACCGGCGACGTCGACAGGCATCAGATACGTCGGCGCGGCCCAGGCCGCTGGGCGAACAGCTATCTCGGTGGCAGGAACAGCTACCGCGTAGTCACGAGGATTGCCCTCCTCGGACTCGGGGTACCCCAAGGTGATCTCCACTCGACGGCCCTCAACCGAGCCCCTGGTGAGGCCCACCACGTTGCCCGCATCCAGCGCGGACAGCACCGCCGCCTCTTGTCCACCAAGGCGCAGCCCCTTGACTGCCTCGATGGTTCCTAGAGCTACCTTGCCCCCGTGACCATTCTCGTTGAAGAGATAGCTGGGCTCCCGGTACACGTACGCACCGCTGGTCGTCGCCTCCTCGTATTCGAAACCCACGGTCTGGAGGCGATTGATCTGGAGCACGGAGACTTCGTTGGCCACCAGTTGGATGGCCTCATCGGGCACCGGTTCGAGCGCCGGTCCTGCGACGTCCAATCGGGGTTCGTCAACTCGGGAAATCCACACCTCGTCCAGCAATGCTGCCGGCACGAAGCTGGCCTCCTCCTGGGCGTCGAACGTGGCGGCCAGGACTCCGACTGCCATGGGGATGGCGGCGACAACCACGAGGGCTCCGACCACAACCGCCGAGCGCACCTGTTGGCGACCGCCATCTCGGGCCACCAGGCGCGCCAGCACGGGCAGGCGGTCGGCCTTGGCCGCCACCCTGCCCATGACCCAAGTCCCAATCGCCGCTGCGCCGCCCAGAGTGACGAGGATGCTCAGGGCCAGCAGGATCACCGCCGTGGATTCGGAGCCTTCGCCTCGGGCCAGTTCTCCGGATAAGAAGACTCCCAACGCGCCCAGGCCCAGAGCAGCGAAACCCACCGGGACGGCTCGTCCCCGTACTGCTCGGCTGGGGACTCGTCCGGCCATGGCCGTGAGCACCGGAACTCGCCCCGCCATCCGCGCCGGTATCCACGCTGCGAGCACGGTAGCGATCGCGCCCACCATGGCTGGACCGATCAGGTCGGTGCCTCTCACGCCGACCCCATCGACCACATGCTCGGGAATGCGCCGCACCAACGGAAGGGTGGCAAACGAACCAGCAATACCCAGAACCAGACCAAAGGGCACAGCGACTGCAGCTACAACGACGCTCTCGCTTACTACCGCTCGCTGAACTTGCGACGGCGTGGCGCCGATCGAGGCCAGCAGGCCGAGCTCGCGGATCCTGCGCCGAACGCCCGTGGCGTAGGCGGCGCTGGCAACCAACCCGGCCTCGATCAGCAAGCCGATTGACACAAACGACGCCAACACCGGAGGTTTGTCAACAGCCAGGACCGCTCCCTCACCATCGCCATCGGCCCACCAGAGCTGGGCTGGCCCCAACGTGTAGCCGTCCAGTTCGGGCGCCGAGCGCTCGCCGGCCGCGGTCAGCAGATAGTCGGGGCGAACCCGGAGGCCGAAGCCGGTGGGTCCCAGGCCAAGTCCAACAGCAGGGTCGGCCAGAGGCAGTGCGGCAGCGTATTCGCCCTTCGATTTCGAGAGCACGTAGGTTGCGACCAGCCTTCGCTCGCCCACACCGGGGATGTCCCAGATATCGCCGATGGACAAGCCTTGGCGCTTGGCCAGCGGGCGGCTGAGCGCGACATCGCCCGCTTCCCGGGGCACAACGCCGACCAGGTCGCTGAAGACCGGGGCGTAAAGGGGATGCGCCATATCGGTGGCAACTAGCGATGCTCCTTGGCGCCCGAACGACACTCCTCCTCGATACACAGGCAAGACGTCATCGCTCGCAGGCAGCGTCGGGACTTCGGGCGGGGGTCCGACTGGCACGGCAACAGCCTCCAGCGGCCCGGCTGCATAGCCGTTCACACCGAGCACCGCCACGGCGTTCCCGTACGTCCACTCGGCCTGTTGCTGGTTGCTTACCGCAAGCGATCGCTGGGCCGAAGCCACCGTGATGGCCAAGCCAATCGGCAAGGCGATGACCACTACGATCAACAAGCTCCTGCCGAGGTTTTGGCGAAACGCTCGGCGAGCGTGACGCAGCAGCGCCTGCTGGCCGTCCTTCACGGGGTGGCCCGTACCAAGACGTCGTCCACGTTCGAGCGTTCGGTCACTTGGTCGATCCGGCCGTCGCGCAAGCGCACCACTCGGTCAGCCATCGATGCAAGCCCGGCCTCGTGGGTGACGAGCAGGCACGCCGCTCCGGCATCGCAACGGCGACGGATGACCCTGAGGATCTCCTGGCCCGAGAGTTCGTCGAGCGCTCCGGTCGGTTCGTCGGCCAGCAGCAGCCTGCGCTCGCCCA
>QIHU01000818.1 GCA_003231035.1 Acidobacteriota bacterium | reverse complement strand
TGGCGCAGCGCAGCGCGATGAACAGTCGATCTTCTCCGTAGTGCTGAGGCTCGCCCCACGGTTCGGTGGCGATGGGCAGCACTCCCTTGCCGTGCTTGCCGGTGCTCTCGGCCACCAGCTGCTCCGCCCAGAGGCCAAACGAGGCGAGCCGAGGCGTGGTCAAGAGGGTGGCTTTGTCACGGCCCGTTAGGGCTCCGGCGGCGAGGAAGGCCGCCAGTCGGGCGGCGGGATCTTCACTGGAGCGGCCCGGTCGTGGAGCACAGCGATCGGCCATGGCACTGGCGCGGTCGAGCAGGCGCCCGAGGTCGAGGCCGATCAGTGCCGCCGGCACCAGTCCGAAGAGCGATAGGACGCTGAAACGGCCACCGATATCCGCTGGATTGAGCAGGGAATGGCGAAAACCAGCCTCGCTGGCGAGGCTGGCCAGTGGGCTGCCGGGGTCGGTAATGGCGACGAAGTGCCGGCCGGCTCCCTCGCCCATCGAGGCCTCGGCTTGCTGGCGAAAATAGGCGTAGAGGGTGAGCACCTCCAGAGTGCCACCCGATTTGCTACACACTAAGAAGAGCGTGCGCCGCGGGTCGATCGCCCGCCGTGTCGCTTCGATCCAGGCGGGGACGGTCGAGTCGAGGACCCGGAGGCGCGGCCACTCTGGGGTCCCTCCTAGTACTTTCCACAGCACCTCGGCGCCGAGGCTGGATCCACCCATGCCGAGTAGGACGATGTCGGTGATTCCCTCCGCGCGAACTTCCCGAGCGAAGGCGTGCAGCGCGTCGACTTGCGGACGCATGCTCTCGACAACCTCCAGCCAGCCGAGCCGCTCGCCGATGGCGGCGGAGTCACCGGGCCATACGGAGCTGTCGCGGCGCCAAACTCGCTCCACCGTCTGGTAGTCGTCGAGGCAGGTGAGTGCTCCGCTGAACCCGTCTGCTAGCGGGCCGGGGTGAATTCGATCCGAAAACTCGTTCATCTGCGTACCTCGTTCTCAAATGGGGGATGATTGTGGCATAACCCATCGAGATCGCCGACCGATGCCCGGTGCGCCGGGCTCTCGAGAACGAGGTCAAGATCACCACGACGGGATCTTTGAGATCAGGAAAGAGCGCTGGTGGCGACGGAGGTGCCGTTGGCGAGCATCTCGGTGACCCGCTCGGCGGTACCGGGGTGGGCGAAGAAGTAGCCCTGCGCCGAGGTGCAGCCGAGTTCCTCCAGCCGGGTGGCTTGCTCGGCGTGTTCGACCCCTTCGCCGACCACCTCCATGGTCAGCCCTCGCGCGATGCTCACGACGGTACGAATCATGGCGATGGCCGAGTCCTTGTTCCGTTCGATGCCGGCGATGAACGACCGATCCACCTTGAGAGTGCGGATCGGCAAGGTCGACAAGGATGCGACGCTGGAGTGGCCGGTGCCGAAGTCGTCCACCGCAAGCTGGACGCCCAGGGTGCGCAGCTGGTGCAGAGTGTGAGTGACGGTTTCGCTGACCATCAGCGTAGTTTCCTTGACCTCGATGCGTAGCCCCTGCGCCGCCAAGTCGGTGCGTTGGAGCGTAGCGCGCACGCGCTCGATAAAGTCCGGGTTCTCGAACTGGTGGGCATGCATGTTGACACTGACATAAAGGTCGGAACTGACCGTAAACTGGGCTCGCCAGCTGGCGATGCGGCTGCACGCCTGGCTGAGAATCCACCAGGTGATAGGAACGATCAAGCCGCACTCGATGGCGGACTGGAGGAACTCTTCGGGCCGCAAGAGGCCGCGCTCGGGGTGGCGCCAGCGCAGGAGCGCTTCTAGGCCCTCGATCTTGCCGCTAGGTAGGCTGACGATCGGCTGGTAGAAGAGTTCGAACTGTCCGCGGTCGAGTGCTTGCCGCAGGTCCCTCTCCAACTGCATTCGCGCCAGTGCCAGGTCGTGTGTTGCCCGGTCGAAGAGCTCGTGGGAGTTGCCGCCGTGCACCTTGGCACGGCACATGGCCGTTTCCGCGTCGCGCAAAATCTCCTTGGGCCGTTGGTAGGAAGCTGGACCGTAGACCACGCCGATACTGGCGGTAGTGCGTACCGGGTCCTGACTGGCAAACAAGGGTAGGCTCAGCAGCTCTAAGACTCGACGCGCGACTCGGATCGCGGCGCCCACGCCGTTGATATCGGTGAGTAGAATCGCGAACTGGTCGTTGATTAAGCGCGCTACCGTGTCTTCGGCTCGCACGCAAGCCTCCAGTCGGCGAGCGGTGATTTCCAGCAGGCGGTCCGCGTATTCGCGCCCGTGGTGCTCGTTGACAGCGCGGAAGTTGTCGAGATCGATATGAAGTAGGGCAAAGAAGGAGTGTGGACGTCGCTGGGCGCGTCGCAAGATCTGGTCCAATCGATCGCACAGCAAGGTGCGTTGAGACAATCCGGTGAGGGGATCGTGGAGAGCGGAGGTAATGAGTGAAGGCCGGTGACCGTTGCGGTTAGGGGGCTCCTCTTTCTCTTCGCCGAGAACAGTGATGAACCCTTCCAGCTCCTGCACACTGTCCTGACCCTTGTTGCGCGGCCAGACTGTTTCCCAAACCCGATTTGGGGCGCCGTCGGCGGCGAGCAGTCGATAGGTAAAATGGGCCGGCTTGCCGCGGCCGATGGCAGCTGCTAAGTGCCGGTTGACTTCCGGCTTATCCTCGGGATGCACGAGGTCGTCTAGCCTGGGACCTCCCTGGACCAGATCGCTCGCGCGGTAGCCGGTGACCGCGAGTGCACCCTGGCTAGCCTCGATGACTCTGCGGTTGAGGTCGGA
>QIHU01000193.1 GCA_003231035.1 Acidobacteriota bacterium | reverse complement strand
GTGGCGCACACGATGGCGAAGCAGCCGAGAATGTTGCTCAGCGAAGTCTCGCCGGTGCTGGCCGCCACCAGGGCGCCGACCACGGTAATACCGGAGATGGCGTTGGCGCCGGACATCAACGGGGTGTGCAGCGTCGGCGGCACCTTGGTGATGATCTCGAAGCCGACGAAGATCGCCAGTACGAAAACGTAAATCCCTACGATCAAGCCACCCATGATCAGCCTCCCATGCCCGCGGTGGTGGCCTGGGTCAGTCTTTCGGCCGTCGGTCCATGGGTGATTTCGCCGCCGTGGGTCCACAGCATGGGGGCCACCACGTCGTTCTCGGGATCGATCACGATCTTGCCCTCTTCGACCATCTCGCCCAGCACCGCGAGGATGTTGCGCGCATAGAGCTTGCTGGCGTCCTCGGCCATGGTGGCGGCGAGGTTGGCCGGGCCGAGGATGACCACCCCGTGATGGACCACCTCTTCGCCGACTCGCGACAGCTCGCAGTTGCCGCCCTGCTCGACAGCGAGGTCGACGATCACCGCTCCCCGGCGCATCGATTCGACCATCTCGCGGGTGATCAGCGTCGGCGCCTTGCGGCCGGGGATCTGGGCGGTGGTGATGGCCACGTCGGCGGCCGCCAGGTGCTTTTGGACGATCTCGCGCTGGCGGATGAGGAAGTCTTCGCCCATCTGCTTGGCGTAGCCGCCCTTGCCTTCGCCGCTTTCGACCATCGGAAGCTCGATAAACCGGCCGCCCAGAGACTTGACCTCTTCCTCCACCGCCGGGCGAATATCCGAGACTTCGACCACCGCCCCTAGCCGTTTGGCGGTGGCGATCGCTTGCAGGCCGGCGACACCGGCGCCCATGACAACCACCCGCGCCGGCTTGACGGTGCCGGCGGCGGTCATCAACAGCGGGAAGTACTTGGCCAGCCGGCCGGCGGCCAGCAGGACCGCCTTGTAGCCGGCGATCGAGGCTTGGGAGGACAGGGCGTCCATGGTTTGGGCGCGGCTGACACGGGGGAGCAGCTCCAGGGCGAGGGAAGTGACCTGTCGCTGGGCCAAGAGGGCGGCGGTTTCGGCTTCCTCACTCGGCGAGAGCAGACCGATCAAGGTGGCGCCCCGCTGGAGCCGTCCGGCGTTTTCGCGATGGACCCCTCGGACGGTGAGGACCAGGTCGGCTTCGCTCCAAGCGAGAGCGGGGTCGCTGGCCAGCGTAGCTCCCTTGGCGACGAAAGCCTCGTCGTCGATGTTGGCTCCGGCTCCGGCACCCGCTTCGATGGTGACCTTGAGGCCCAGAGCGATCAGCTTCTCGACCGTCTCCGGTGTTGCCGCGACTCGCAACTCACCCGCAATGGTCTCCCGAGGTACGAAGGATTGCAGCATTTTTTGGGGGATTGGGTGGCGGCTTGGAGGTCAGGGCTATCTAGCAAGAAATAAGAATGGGGCGAGCATAAGGCTGCTGGCTGCTGGGCGCAAGGGTTCTGTGGAACTTCGGCCAGGCTATGGGTTTCGCCTCGCCTACTTCACCCGCTTGCCGTGCTTGAAAACCATGTCCACCCGCTGGAGTAGATTGATGTAGCGCAGCACATCGCCTTCGACAGCGATGATGTCGGCATACTTGCCTTCGCTGACCGTGCCGTAGTCCGCATCGACTCCCAGGTGAACCGCCGGCCAGTAGGTGGCGGCTTGGATCGCCTCCATGGGCGGGATACCCATGATCCTCACCCAAATGTCGAGTTCGTTCCAGGTCGACTGGCTGTGGAACTTCATCGGTATGCCGCTGTCGGTACCGATGAGTAGCTTGACCCCAGCTTCGCGGAGTTGGTCAATCTTGTGCTTGAGGGTCGGTTTGCGCAGGGGAGTGATCTGGAAGTAACCGAGGCGGTCCGGGTACTTCCAAGAATTGCGGATATCTTGGACGATCTCCGGCGTCAAGCCCAAATGCCAGGAGGTCGAATCGAGCTTCTCGGGATGGTCGCGGACGTAGTCGTAGTTGTAGAGACCCTCAACGGTCGGCGTCCAGAACAACGGTCCCTTGTTCATCTGGGCGGTGCGCTCCTTGAGCATCTCCATCACGTCGTCGGGATAGCCCGGTGCCGTCGATAGGCCGGTGTGCTCGAAGCAGTCGACGCCCGCTTTGAGCCCGCGGCGGATCTCTTCCGGGCGATGGCCGTGGGCGGCCACGGTGAGCCCGTGCTGGTGGGCTTCGTCGACCACCGCGTCGACCTCTTCTTGCGTCATCTGGTCCTGGTCGATCAGCTTGATCACGTCCACACCCGCCTCGGCGAGTCGCCGCACCTTGGCCCGCGCATCGGTAACGCCGTCGACACCCCAGCGGAACTGCTCGGTGCCGGGGTAGGGGGCGTGTTGAATGAAGGGGCCCGACATGTACATCGTCGGGCCGGGGATCTCGCCGCGGTTGATCGCGTCGCGCACCGCGATCGAATCCTCCAAGGGGCCGCCGAGATCCCGCGCGCTGGTCACTCCGGCCATCAGCAGCTGATGGGCCGAAGACGGCATGATCACCTCTCGAAACAGCGGTGGGTAGGTCTCGTCCCAGTAGGTGTAGTCGGCGTGGCCGTTGATCATCAGGTGGACATGCATGTCCCAGAGACCGGGAAGCACGGTCATCCCCTCGGTCGAGACGACCCGTGCTCCGACGGTGCCGACCGCTTCGATCCGCTCGCCGCGAACCAGAATCACGCTGTTGCGAATCGGCGTCGCGCCGAAGCCGTCGATCAAGGTGCCGCCCACCAGGGCCGTCAGGTCGCCCGCCGTGGCTGAACCCGAGACCGCGAAACCGAGAACGAGAACACTCAGAATCCTCCGGATGAGCATCTTCCAGTACATGCGTGGCCCTCCTAGCTTTTCGAGTTGGTGTCCCGCCACTCTACCGACTTCCGAGGTAGGGGTCACCTAACCCGCGGCCCTGCTTCGTCGCATTGGGTGACCATGCAGGCACCGCTATGATATTGTGCCTGCATGGCGAAGCAACTGACCATCCGCGGGGTTCCAGACGAAGTCGGTCGGCGGCTGGAAGTGTTGAGTCGGGAGCGGGGTCAGAGTGTCAACTCCACGGTGCTGCGCATCCTCGATGCGGCTGTTGGCTTTGAGGAACGGCGCAAACGGTTGGAGCGATACACGACTTGGAGCGACGAGGAACGGTTAGAGTTCGAGGCGGCTCTCTCATCGCAACGCACGGTGGACGATGCCGACTGGGCCTGAGCCGGCGCGGCGCATCGTTCTCGACACTTCCGCCTACTCATGGCTGCGCAGCGGCCATCCCGAGGTACTCGATCACGTGGCGCGGGCGGATGTTGTTTGGCTGCCCACCATCGTGCTCGGCGAGTTGGAGGCAGGTTTCAGAATGGGCACTCGCGAGCCAGCCAACCAAGCACTGCTGGCGGACTTCCTGTCCGAGCCGTTCGTCTCCATCCTACCAGTGGATCGGGGCGTTGCTCGCCGCTATGGGCGCATCTTCTCGCTGCTGAAGGAGGCAGGATCTCCAATCCCGCTCAACGACGTATGGATCGCCGCCACAACCTTCGAGTCCGGTGGGGCGTTGTTGAGTTTTGAACGGCACTTCGGAGTTGTCGTGGGATTGGATTTGATTCTCTTAGCGAGGTGAGGCCCGTTAGGTGCCAGGCGAGTGTTGAGTCGCGGATTCGGGAACATGAACAGGAGATTCACGATGGCTGGAACGATCACTTCGGCGGTTGAAGTGACCCACATCTCGAAGCACGGATTCTGGATCCTGCTGGCGGAACGCGAGTTGTTTCTTCCCTTCGAGGACTTCCCGTGGTTCAAGGGCGCAACGGTGGGTTCGATCCTCAACGTGGAGCAACTTGGAGAGAACCACCTCCACTGGCCCGATCTAGATGTGGATCTCAATGTCGGCTCGATCGAGGATCCGAGCCGCTACCCGTTGATCTCGTCTCAGGGGATCGCGGCCCACTGAGCATGACGGTTCGCTCGTAGTCCCGGCAGGTGGTAGGCGAGAGTCTGGCTGGTCGACCCCTCACCCAAAAAACAAATAGCAAACCAGAATCGCCGCGATCACCCCCGCCGCGTCTGCCGCCAGGCCGCAGGCCACGGCGTGGCGGGTGCGGCGGATTCCTACGGCGCCGAAGTAGACGGCGAGGACGTAGAAGGTGGTTTCGGTGG
>QIHU01000775.1 GCA_003231035.1 Acidobacteriota bacterium | reverse complement strand
CAGCCCCCAACTCACCATCCAGCCGCCCTAAGAGCCGAGCCGTCGAGCGACCGAACAAGGGCGAAAACGAAGAACCGGTCACAAAATCGCCCCCCTCCCCAATCGCCGCCCGCTCCCGGCGGTAATACCCACCCTCGCCGTAGAGCGCCTCCTCCATAAAAACGGCGAACGGCAGCGGACCGTGCTGAGCGATCCGATCCCGAAGGCGCTGGGCGGGTGTTGTCATCTGCCGAGGCTATCGTAGGCTAATGGACGGCTCTCAGCGATCAAGGCAATGTTTCTGTCCTCCGCTCGACGCCACCGCGATGGCTAGGTATCACTCATCCACCTGCTGCCAACCCCACACACCAGAAGCGGAAACATAGAGTTATACCAAAATTCAGACTTGTAAAAACGGTCCCGGCAAACTACAATCTCTAAACGCCAGCCCGCCAGTGGCTGGCCGTACCAGCTTGCAGACTGTGGGCTGAGCTGCTCTCGTTGCAACTTTCTCGCTTCGCTGGCGTCTACTTGCTTGAGGACAGGTGGTTTTGAACTTGATCGCGACATTAGCTCCTGAAGTGGTGGCGCCAAATATTGCCAACGCGCAGGCCAGTGTAGTCCCAGTGTTTCGCCGGGCTATCTTGGTCACAACCAAGCCCAAGTTGTCGGACAAAGTTGCGAACGAGCTTCTCATTCGGCTGAAAGAGCTGTGGCCGCGAGTAGCCGACGACTACCGTCGGGTTGTCGCCCGGGCGGTCGACGTTGAACCATCCTCTCTAGAATTCAAGCCTGGCGAAGAGGCCCGCATCGGAATCGAAGACGGCACTCCAACGATAGACTTCCCCCGCCTAGCAACTATTGGCGAGGTCAGATTCTCATTCGACACCCGCATTTGCATCGCGCTGTGCATCGACGACGTTAGTTCCAAGGTGTGGTCACGCGTGGGGCTCCCCCAGACCTCCAGCGGTGAGCCCACGCAACTCGCCTTAGGAGATCTCGGTAGCCTGATAGCGCGATTCCGCGACCTTGCCACCACCGCCACCGAATGGGCTTACAAACTCCTCCGGCGAGTGAGGGGAGACCTCCACATAAAGATGAAGCGCCGCCCCGCGGCCCTAGAGGTGACCACCCTCGGTACCCGGAACGACGATCTCAGCTCTTATTTTCAGGATCTCGAAGCGGGGCTCTCGCCCTACGACCTGTTGAAAAATCCTCACGCACACAGGACCTTGGAAGCGTACTACGGCCAAGTTATTAGCTCCACGGCAGATATCGCCGAGTTGTCCGACGAGAGTGAAGCGATATGGTTTTCCTTCCCGGTCACGGTTGACCTTGAAGACCAACGCATCGAGCGCCGAGAGGTGATCTTCTTCATGTGGCCAGGTACACGTACGGCTGAAGTGGTCGGAGTCGCTCCGCATGACGATGCCTTTCGCCAACTCGCGTGGAAAGTAGCGTTGGGTGTTTCTCGCTGGATCGCAAAGAGAGTTTAGGTCCAGCAACCATGACAAGAAAGTCCGCCCGCTATGGCCGGGGCCTCGTCAAGACAACCGCCAAGCGTCTTCATTCTCGGGCACCGAAGAATCCATTTTCGCTGCTGTCGTCGAAGATCGCCAGCCATCGCCTGTTGTCGGTCAGTGAGCTGGCGCCAAAGCCTACGGTCCGAATCGCTCTGGTATCCATGCCAGGGTTGGCTCTGGAGCGAGACGCAACACTACCTAGGATTCTCCCCAAGCCGCCCATTCCGAAGCATTACGGAGACATTCGCGACCTTTCTCTACTCCGCTTGAAGGCCAAATTCCAGCATAACTACCTAGGAGTTTTTAGCGAAGCACTGAGCTGGGCTCTCGAAGAGGCCAACGCGGACATCGTGTGCGTCAACGAAATTGGCTTCCCTTCGTCCGGCACCGGACCGATGCAGAAAGCAGCCGACTACGCACGCACCCAGGCAAACCAACATGCAGCGCTCCTGGTGGCTGGGACCTGCCATGAGCACCGTTCAGGTTTGAATGTCGGTTCCTGCTTCTATCCCGGTTGTGACAGATGGGGCGTGCCCTTCTTCAAGCAAGTTGGCGCCAACCGCCAGTATGAGAGAATCAACGTGCCAACCGAACGGACGACCTTGTGCATCCGTGCGTTCGGCCTTGAGATCGGCATCCTGATCTGCTTGGATCTGGCGGACTACACCTCGGTGGCAGCCGCAATCAGCGCCATTGACCTCGACCTTCTCCTGGTCCCTGCCTACACAAAACGATTCGAGGATCTAGAACTGATCGCTTGCTCAACGAGTAAGGCAATGCCTGGGTTCGTCGCATTGGTAAACCATCGACAGACCGCCCAAAAGCCCAACTGCCTTGTTGCTAAGTTCGGTTCAACTGAGCCCAATCTAGCGGCTCCTCATGTCCTCGCCAGCGGCGCGGTCATCACCACATTCGAGATCGATCGTGCGGCCCTAGAGGCTGGCCAGGCAAAGCGAGAGCAAGAGATCTGGGCCTCTGAAGCGGAGGAGAAAGAGGACCAGATGACTTGGCTCTTCGGCACCCGCAGCCGCTATGCCCAGGCGTTCCCGAGAAACTGACGACCGAAGCGGGCAGAACAACTCCTACGGGCCATCAAACCCAAGCAGGCGACACCGTCAAGGCAGCCTGTTTCGATCCTCCGTGCATTACCCATCGCTCTTCACCAGTCAAGCCAGTGCCATGCTAAACTTCGCCGCCAAATGGCAGACCAGAACGCGGTTCCCTCGACCTCACGCCTCCTCGCCTTGATCGACGCGATGGCCGGGAAA